>NZ_MWIG01000379.1:0-5565 GCF_002156145.1 Streptomyces sp. NRRL B-24572
GGAGCGGGACGGCGCGGCCGTCGTCACCCCGGAGCACCTCCTCCTGGCCCTGCTCGACCGTGAGGACACCCGCGCGGCGGCGGTGCTCGGGCGGCTGTGCCCGCCGGAGCGCCGCCCGTCCCTGCTCGCCGCGCTCTCCGACGCGCGGCGCCGGGCCGGACTGTCCCGGGCGGACGCCGAGGCCCTGGCCGACCTCGGCATCGACGTCGGCGCGATCGTCGAGCGCGTCGAGGAGACCCACGGCGCGGGCGCACTGGCCGGTGACCGCAAGGACGCCGGATGGTGGTCGGGCCGCCTCACCTTCTCCCGCGAGGCGAAGACCGTCCTGGAGAAGTCGCTCCGCGTGGCCGTGGCCCGCAAGGACCGCGAGATCGGCGACGAGCACCTCCTCCTGGCCCTCACCGTCCTCGGCGGCGTCGTCGCGGAGGCGCTGGCCGACCACGGCGTCACCTTCGCCTCCGTCGACACGGGCCTGTCCTCCCCCACGCCCCTCTGATCCCCGGCCCGCCGGACGCCCGGCGGGCCGCCGACCGGTGGGACGAGCCCTTCGGGGGCTTTTACAGTCGTGGTGAGACAGCAATACTGTTGAACATGGAGCAGCTGAGCGACGTGCAGGGGCCCGTCTACACCGTGGACGAGCTGGCCGCGCGGGCCGGGGTCACGGTGCGGACCGTGCGGTTCTACGGGACCCGGGGGCTGCTGCCGCCGCCCGTCATCGGCGCCCGCCGGGTGGGGCACTACGGGCAGGACCACCTGTCGCGGCTCGCGCTGATCGAGGAGCTCCAGCGGCAGGGGATGACGCTGGCGGCGATCGAGCGGTACCTGGAGCAGCTGCCCTCCGACCTGAGCGCGCAGGACCTGGCCATCCACCGCGCCCTGGTGGCCTCGTGGGCTCCCGAGTCCGCCGAGACGATCACCCGGCGCGATCTTGAGCGGCGGGCCGGGCGGGAGCTGACCGAGCGGGACGTGGACCGGCTGGCCGCGATGGGCGTGCTCGACCGGACCGAGGAAGCCGACACGTACCGGCTCGACGGGGCACTGCTGCGGCTCGGTGTCGAGCTGCTCGACGTGCCCATCGAGCACGAGACGATCCTCGCCTCCCGGACCGTGCTCCTGGAGCACGCGCGCGCGGCCGCCCAGGAGCTCTCCCGGCTCTTCCGGGACGAGGTGTGGAGCCCGTACCGGGAGAGCGGGGAGGACCCGGACCACCTGAGCGCGATGAAGTCGCTCTCGGCGCACATGCAGCCGATGGTGGTCCAGGCCCTCCTCACCGCTTTTCAGCGCTCGCTGAGCGAGGAGCTGAGGACCGCGTTCAGGAGTCGGTGAAGGTCTCGCCGCGCTCGGCCTTCTCCACCAGGAGGGCCGGCGGGGCGAACCGCTCGCCGTACGTCTCCGCCAGTTCCCGGGTGCGCGCCACGAAGCCGGGCAGCCCTCCCTCGTAGCCGTTGATGTACTGGAGGATGCCGCCGGTCCAGGCCGGGAAGCCGATGCCCATGATGGACCCGATGTTGGCGTCGGCGACCGAGGTCAGGACGCCCTCCTCCAGGAGCCGGACCGTGTCCAGGGCCTCGGAGAACAGCATCCGCTCCTGCATGTCGCGGAACGGGATCTCGTACCCGGGCTTGGTGAAGTGCTCGCGCAGGCCCGGCCACAGCCTGCCGCGCCTGCCGTCCTCTCCGTACTCGTAGAAGCCCGCGCCGCCGCTGCGGCCGGGGCGCCCGAACTCGTCGACCATGCGGTCGATGACGGCCTCGCCCGGGTGGGTCACCCAGGTGCCGCCCTCCTCCTCGACCGCCTTCTTCGTCTCGTTGCGGATCTTGCGCGGGAGGGTGAGGGTCAGCTCGTCCATGAGGGAGAGGACCTTCGCCGGGTAGCCGGCCTGGGCGGCGGCCTGCTCGATCGAGGCGGGCTCGATGCCCTCGCCGACCATGGCGACGCCCTCGTTGATGAAGTGGCCGATCACCCGGGAGGTGAAGAAGCCGCGCGAGTCGTTGACGACGATCGGCGTCTTGTTGATCTGCCGGACCAGGTCGAAGGCGCGGGCGAGGGCCTCGTCGCCGGTGCGCTCGCCCTTGATGATCTCGACGAGCGGCATCTTGTCGACGGGCGAGAAGAAGTGCAGGCCGATGAAGTCGGTCTGGCGCTCGACGCCCTCGGCGAGGACCGAGATCGGGAGGGTGGAGGTGTTGGAGCAGAGCAGGGCGTCGGGGGCGACGACGTGCTGGACCTCCTGGAAGACCTTGTGCTTGAGCGCCGTGTCCTCGAAGACCGCCTCGATGACCGCGTCGCAGCCGGCCAGGTCCGCCACCTCGGCGGTGGGCGTGATGCGGGCGAGGAGGGCGTCGGCCTTCTCCTGCGTGGTGCGGCCCCGGGAGACGGCCTTGGCGCAGAGCTTCTCGGAGTACGCCTTGCCCTTCGCCGCGGACTCGGCGGAGACGTCCTTGAGGACGACCTCGATGCCGGCGCGGGCGCAGGAGTACGCGATGCCGGCGCCCATCATGCCCGCGCCGAGCACGGCGACCTTGCGGACCTGGCGCTTCTCCACGTCCTTCGGGCGGCTCGCGCCCGAGTTCACCGCCTGGAGGTCGAAGAAGAACGCCTGGATCATGTTCTTCGCGGTCTGGCCGATGACCAGCTCGGTGAAGTAGCGGGACTCGATGGTGATCGCGGTCTCGAAGTCGACCTGGGAGCCCTCGACGGCGGCGGCCATGATGGCCTTCGGGGCCGGGTAGGGCGCGCCGTTCAGCTGCTTGCGCAGGTTGGCCGGGAAGGCCGGCAGGTTGGCGGCGAACTTCGGGTTCGACGGGGTGCCGCCGGGGATGCGGTAGCCCGGGACGTCCCAGGGCTGGTGGGACTCCGGGTGCGCGTCGATGAAGGCGATGGCCTTGGCCATCATCTCCTCGGGGGTGGCGGCGATCTCGTGGACGAGACCGCTGTCCAGGGCGCGCTTCGGGGCGTACTGGGTGCCCTGGAGCAGCACCTTGAGGAGGGCGTCGGTGATGCCCATGAGACGTACGGTGCGGGCGACGCCGCCACCGCCGGGCAACAGGCCGAGGGTGACCTCGGGCAGGCCGATCTTGGAGCCGGGGGCGTCGAGGGCGACGCGGTGGTGGGAGGCGAGCGCGATCTCGTAGCCGCCGCCGAGCGCGGCGCCGTTGATGGCGGCGACGACGGGCTTGCCGAGGGTCTCGATGCGGCGCAGCGCGTTCTTGATCTCGATGGCGCTGTCGAAGATGTCCTGGGCGTGCTCGGGGCCCGCCTTGATCATGTCCTTGAGGTCGCCGCCCGCGAAGAAGGTCTTCTTCGCGGAGGTGTAGATGATGCCGCGGATGGAGTCCTTCTCGGCCTCCACGCGGTCGGCGATCGCCTTGATCGAGGCCCGGAAGGCCTGGTTCATGGTGTTGGCGGACTGGTTGGGGTCGTCGAGGACGAGGGTGACGATCCCGGTCTCGTCCTGCTCCCAGCGGATGGTGGTGCTCTCGGTCATCGGGTTCTCTCCGTAAGGGTTCGGACGGGACGGTCAGACGCGCTCGACGACGGTGGCGATGCCCATGCCGCCGCCCACGCAGAGGGTGGCGAGGCCGTAGCGCTTGTCCTGGCGCTCCAGCTCGTCGACGAGGGTGCCGAGGATCATGCCGCCGGTGGCGCCGAGCGGGTGGCCGAGCGCGATGGCGCCGCCGTTGACGTTGACCTTGTCCAGGGAGATGCCCATGTCCTTGACGAAGCGGAGGACGACGGCCGCGAAGGCCTCGTTGATCTCGACGAGGTCGATGTCGTCGATGGTGAGGCCGGCCTTGGCGAGGGCCTTGCGGGTGGCCGGGGCCGGGCCGGTGAGCATGATGGTCGGCTCGGAGCCGGAGACGGCGGCCGAGACGATCCGGGCGCGCGGCCTGAGCCCGTACCGCTCGCCGACCTCCTCGGAGCCGACGGCCAGGAGCGAGGCGCCGTCGACGATGCCGGAGGAGTTGCCCGCGTGGTGGACGTGGTCGATCTCCTCGACCCAGTGGTACTTCTGCAGCGCGACCGCGTCGAAGCCGCCGAGTTCGCCGATGTCGGCGAAGGAGGGCTTGAGGCGGGCCAGGGTGTCGGCGGTGGTGCCGGGGCGGATGAACTCGTCGTGGTCGAGGACGGTGAGTCCGGCGCGGTCCTTGACGGGGACGATCGAGCGGGCGAAGCGGCCGTCCTTGACTGCGGCGGCGGCGCGCTCCTGGGAGAGGGCGGCGTACTCGTCGACGTCGCGGCGGGAGAAGCCCTCGATGGTGGCGATGAGGTCGGCGCCGATGCCCTGGGGGACGAAGTTGGTCTCCAGGTTGGTCATCGGGTCGGCGAACCAGGCGCCGCCGTCGGAGGCCATCGGGACGCGGGACATGGACTCGACGCCGCCGGCGAGGACGAGGTCCTCCCAGCCGGAGCGGACCTTCATGGCGGCCATGTTGACCGCTTCGAGGCCGGAGGCGCAGAAGCGGTTCTCCTGGACGCCGGCGACGGTGTCGGGCAGGCCTGCGGCGATGGCGGCGATCCGGGCGATGTCGGAGCCCTGGTCGCCGACCGGGCCGACGACGCCGAGGACGATGTCGTCGATGGCGGCCGGGTCGAGGTCGGGGTTGCGGGCCTGGATCTCCCGGATGAGGCCGACGACCAGGTCGATGGGCTTGGTGCCGTGCAGGGAGCCGTTGGCCTTGCCGCGTCCGCGCGGGGTGCGGATCGCGTCGTACACGTACGCTTCGGTGCTCACGGGAAGCCTTTCGCGGTGAGGGTTCTTCGAGGGGTGCGGGGCGGGTCAGCCGAGGAGGGAGCGGCCGATGATCTCCTTCATGATCTCGGTGGTACCGCCGTAGATGGTCTGGATGCGGCCGTCGGTGAAGGCACGGGCGACCGGGAATTCGCTCATGTAGCCGTATCCGCCGTGCAGTTGCAGGCAGCGGTCGGCGACGCGCTTCTGGAGCTCGGTCGCCCACCACTTGGCCATGGAGGCGTTGACCGGGTCGAGTCCGAGGCCGGTCGGGTCGGCGTGCTCGGCGATGCAGCGGTCGACGAAGGTGCGGGTGACGGCGCACTCGGTGGCCATCTCCGCGATCTCGAAGCGCACGTGCTGGAGCTTGGCGAGCGGCCGGCCGAAGGCCTCGCGCTCCTTCACGTAGCGGGTGGTGAGCTCCAGGAGGTGCTCGGCGCCGGCGATGCCGGCGACGGCGATGGCGAGGCGCTCCTGGGCGAGGTTGGTCATGAGGTGGACGAAGGCGCCGTTGAGCTCGCCGAGCAGGTTCTCCTTGGGGACGCGGACGTCCTTGAAGAAGAGTTCGGCGGTGTCCTGGGACTTCTGGCCGATCTTGTCGAGGTTGCGGCCGCGCTCGAAGCCCTCCATGCCGCGCTCGACGACGAGGAGGGAGAGGCCGTGGGCGCCGCCCTCGGGCGTCGTCTTCGCGACGACGATCACCAGGTCGGCGAGGATGCCGTTGGAGATGAAGGTCTTGGAGCCGTTGAGGATCCAGTGGTCGCCGTGGTCCTCGGCGGTGGTGCGGATGCCCTGGAGGTCGGAGCCGGCGCCGGGCTCGGTCATCGCGATGG
>NZ_MWIG01000038.1:0-7659 GCF_002156145.1 Streptomyces sp. NRRL B-24572
TGGCCAGGTCGATGACGGCCTGGACGTCGGGGTCGGGTCGGTTCACTCGTCGGTTCCCTTCGGGGTCTGGTTCACGCGTCCGTTCCTTTCGGGGTGAGGAGCGGCATCCGGCCGGCCGACGCGCCGCCGTCGACGGCGAGTTCGGCGCCGGAGAGGTAGGAGGAGTCGTCGGAGGCGAGGAAGGCGACGAGGCGGGCGACCTCCTCGGGCTCCCCCACCCGTCCGAGCGGCGCGGCGGGATGCTCCTTGGTGCCCAGGTGGGCGGTCATCGCGGTGGTGATGGCCCCCGGGTGGACGGAGTTGACCCGGATGCCGTCCGGGCCGAGTTCGAGCGCGGCCGTCTTGGTCAGGCCGCGCAGACCCCATTTCGCGGCTCCGTAGGCGCCGTGGCCCCAGATGCCCTGGAGGCCGGCCTGCGAGGAGATGTTGACGATGGAGCCGCCGCCGCTCTCCCGCATCGCCCCCGCGACGGCGCGGATGCCGAGGAAGGGGCCGACCAGGTTGACGCGGAGGATCGCCTCCAGGCGGGCCGGGTCCTCCTCGGCGATGGGCGAGGTGGAGTAGATCGCGGCGTTGTTGACGAGGACGTCGAGCCGGCCGAAGGCGTCCTGGGCGGCGGCCACGGCGGCCGCCCAGGACCGCTCGTCGGTCACGTCGTGGCGTACGAAGCGGGCGGCGGCGCCGAGGGAGGCGGCCGTCGCCTCTCCCTCCGCCTCCAGGACGTCGGTGAGGACGACCTTCGCCCCGAGGGCGGCGAACAGGCGGGCCTCGGCCTCGCCCATGCCGCGTGCCGCGCCGGTGACCAGCGCGACCTTTCCTGTCAGATCGACGGGCATCAGCGGTTCTCCTCGGTCGGGTCCTCGGTCGGCCGGAGGGTCGGGCCGGTCGTCCACCCGCCGTCGACGGCCAGTTCCGCGCCGGTGACGTACGAGGCGGCGTCCGAGAGCAGGAAGGCGACCGCCCGCGCGATCTCCCGGGGCTCGCCGACCCGGCCCATCGGTGTGTTCGGGTACTTCCCCTCGCCCCGCTCGATACCCACGTGCGCGGTCATCGGGGTGTGGATCATGCCGGGGTGTACGGAGTTGACGCGGATCCGGTCGGCTCCGAGTTCGACCGCGCCGAGCTTGGTGAGCCCGCGCACGCCCCACTTGGCCGCGCCGTAGCCCGCGGTCCTGGCCAGGCCCATGAGGCCGGCGGCGGAGGAGATGTTGACGACGGAGCCGCCGCCGTTCTCCCGCATCGCCGGGATCACGGCCCGCATGCCGAGGAACACGCCGGTGAGGTTGATCTCGAGGACCTGCCGGAACGCCTCGGCCGTCTGCTCCTCCAGGAGGTGCGAACCACCGGAGATCCCGGCGTTGTTGACCAGGCCGTCCACCCGGCCGAAGGCGTCGACCGTGAAGTCGACGACCTCGCGCCAGTCCTCCTCGGAGGTGACGTCGTGGCGGAGGAAGCGGGCGTGGCCGCCGAGCTTCTCGGCCGCTGCCCGCCCCTCCTCCTCCCGTACGTCGGTGAGCACGACCCGGGCGCCCGCCTCGGCGGCCACCCGGCCGGCCTCCGCGCCGATCCCCCGCGCCCCGCCGGTGATGATCACCGTCCGGCCCCGCAGATCCGTCACCGGGGCGCTCACCGCGTCTCGGCGGAGCGCGTACGGGCGATGTCGTCGACCGCGAGCCAGCTGAAGGTCATGGCGGGGCCGATGGTCGCGCCGGGGCCCGGGTAGGTCTCGCCCATGACGGCGGACGAGACGTTGCCGGAGGCGTACAGGCCGTCGATGGGGCTGCCGTCCTCCCGCAGCACGCGGGCCGTGGCGTCGGTGACCAGGCCGCCCTTGGTGCCGATGTCGCCCGGGTGGACGGGGATCGCGTAGTACGGGCCCTTCTCCAGGGGTGCCAGGTTGGGGTTGGGCAGCGTCGGGTCGCCGTAGTAGCGGTCGTAGACGCTGTCGCCGCGGTGGAAGTCCTCGTCACGGCCCGCGCGGGCGAAGCCGTTGAACCGGTCCACGGTGGCGCGCAGCCGCTCCGGGGCGACGTCGATGCGCGCGGCCAGCTCCTCGACGGTCGGGGCCTTCTTGATGAAGCCGCTCTCCAGCCACGGCTTGGGGAACGCCTGGCCCGGGAAGAGGCCCATGAAGATGTAACGGGCCCTGGAGGTGGCGTCGAGGATCAGCCAGGACGGCACGGTGCTCGCCCCGGGCTTGTCGTTGGCGTACATGGCGTCGACGAACTCGTGGTACGGGGCGGCCTCGTTGGCGTAGCGCTCCCCCGCCGCGTTGACGATCACCATGCCGGGAACGCCGCGGTCGGCGACGAGGAAGAACGGCTTCCCCCCGGGGGGCACCACCGACGGCGCGCCCCACACCTTGTCCATCAGGTCGGTGGCGGCGCCGAGGGCGACGGCCGGTTCCAGGGCGTCGCCGGTCTGGCCCTCGGCGGCGGAGCTCCACTCGGTGGAGGTGGGCGCCGGCAGGTGCTTCTCGCGGAGCCGCTGGTCGTGGGAGAAGCCTCCGGAGGCGAGGACGACGCCGCCCTTCGCCCGGACCGTGAGCTCACGGCCGTTCCTGGTGATCCGGACGCCGGTGACCCGGCCGTCCTCCTCGACGAGGCCGGTCATCGGGGCGGAGAGCCACAGGTCCGCGCCGAGGGCGTCGAGCGAGTGCCGCATGCGGGCGATCAGCGCCTCGCCGAGGGAGAGCGGTTCCCTGCCGGTGAGCTTCGCCCCGACCGCCTGGGCGCCGACCTTGAGCGCGGTGCGGCGGCCGGCCCAGGTGCGCGCCACCATGTTCAGCTGCCGGAAGTCCTTGGAGGTGATGGTGAGGCCGTACGTGGGCAGCCCGGCGCGGCGCATGGTGGCGCGCTGCTCGGGGCCGAGCTTCTTGAAGTCGAAGACCTGCGGTTCGACGGAGCGGCCCTGCGGGTAGCCGCCGAGCCGCTCGGGGTAGTAGTCGGAGTAGCCGGGGGTGTAGACGAAGCGCACGTCCGTGCGGTCGTGGAACTCCCGTACCATCCGCGGTCCGTGGGTGACGTAGGCGTCCTTGCGTTCGGCGGTGACCCGGTCGCCGACCGTGGCGTCCAGGTAGGCGCGGGCCTTCTCGGGGGTGTCGCCGAGCCCGGCCTCGTCCAGGTGGAAGTTGTCCGGGACCCAGATGGCGCCGCCGGACAGGGCGGTCGAGCCGCCGTAGACGTCGGTCTTCTCCAGCACCAGGGCGGTCAGGCCGCGCAGCCGGGCGGTGATGGCCGCGGCCATGCCGGCGGCGCCGGAGCCGACGACCACCACGTCGTACGTGTGGTCCCACTGGTCGTTCATGCGGTTCTCCCTGGTCGTGTCAGGGCCTGTCTGCCCCTGGGTGGGTCGGCGGCCGGGGCGGGCCGTCCTCCGCCCCGGCCGCCGGGTCGTGGCGCGCGGTGATCCGCGCGTCGGTTCGGCGGGCGGTGTCCGCGTACCGGTTCAGCCGGCCGTGATCCGCGCGTCGGTGAGGACCGGCGCGTCCTCGCGGTCCGCGGCCGTGGCCGTCAGCCGGTAGCCGTCGGGGGTCTCCCAGACGCGCAGCCGCAGCGTCTCGCCGGGGAAGAAGACCCCGGCGAAGCGGGTGCGGCAGCCGGTGACCGCGCTCGCGTCGCCGTCGAGCAGTCGGTCGGTGACCGCCTTGACCGCCATCCCGAAGGAGCAGAGCCCGTGCAGGATGGGGCGGTCGTGGCCCGCGCGGCGGGCGGTGGCGGGGTCGGCGTGCAGCGGGTTCCAGTCCCCGGTGAGCCGGTAGAGCAGGGCCTGCTGGCGGAGCGTCGGGACCTCGGCCACCAGATCGGGTTCCCGGTCGG
The DNA here is from genome assembly GCF_002156145.1 of Streptomyces sp. NRRL B-24572. Lineage (NCBI taxonomy): Bacteria > Bacillati > Actinomycetota > Actinomycetes > Kitasatosporales > Streptomycetaceae > Streptomyces > Streptomyces sp. NRRL B-24572. The sequence goes on from NZ_MWIG01000038.1 coordinate 3,819, forward strand.
GGACGGGGAGGCGCTCGGAGGGACCGCGGTCGCCGCCGAAGCCGCCCTCCCCGTGGACGAAGATCTGGTTCCGCTGGGTGACCAGCGGCTCGTCGTCCTCGCCGAGGAGGGTGGACTCCTGGACGATGACGGCGGCCTTTCCCTTGTCGTGCACGGCCACGGCCCGGGTGACCGCGGTCGCCCGTGCGGCGGCGGGCAGCGGGCGGTGCACGGTGATCTCCTGGCCGCCGTGCAGCACCTTCGCCAGGTCGATGTCGACGCCCGGCAGGTCGAAGACCTGGAAGCCGACACCGCCGGTGCCGCCCGCGACGACGCCGAAGGTGGGCAGGACCTGGAGGCCCCGCTCGTGTCCCTCGTACACGTAGCGCAGTTCGCGCGGGTCGGTCTCCGGGACGCCGGCGCCGAGCGCCAGGTGGTAGAGCCGTACGTCGCGCTCGTCCCACCCGACCTCGGTGCGCACCGGCGGTGCGGAGAGCGCCTTCTCGACGTCGATCGGCATCAGAACGCGCCCACGGCGTAGCGGCTGCGGAAGAACAGCAGCGGCCGGCCGTCCTCGCCGGCGTCGAGCGCCACCACCTGTGCCGTGACCAAGTGGTGGTCCCCGGCCTCGTACACGGCGTCCAGCTCGCACTCCACGTGGGCGAGGGCTCCGTCGATGCGGACGGTGCCGTGCTCTCCGGTGCTCCAGGGCACCCCGGCGAACTTGTCGGGTCCGCTGCGGCCGAGGGCGGCGCAGGTGGCCTGCTGGTCCTCGGCGAGGATGTTGACGCAGAAGCGGCCCGACCGCTCGATCCTCGGCCAGCTGGTGGAGTTCTTGCCGACGGCCAGCATGACCAGCGGGGGGTCGAGGGAGAGCGAGGCAAAGGACTGGCAGGCGAATCCGACCGGTTCCAGGGTGTCGGCGTCGAGCGTCGCCACGACCGTGATGCCGCTGGCGAAGCGGCCGAGGACGTCCCGGAACTCGGACGGCGGGATCAGCCGTTCCACCGGTGGCCCCAGAAGCTGTCGGCGGTGATCTCCTTCGCGACCCAGGTGGCGGGGTCGACGACGAGGCCGTCCCAGCCGTACTCGACCTGGAAGCCGCCGGGGGCCTGGGCGTAGAAGGACACCATGCGGTCGTTGGTGTGGCGGCCGAGGCTGGACGCGATGGGGATGCCCGCGGCCTGCATGCGGTCGAGGCCCCGGCCCACGTCGTCGAGGGTCTCCAGCTCCACCATGAAGTGCACGATGCCGGGGGGCAGGGCGCCGGGGTAGAGGCCGAGGCTGTGGTGGCGGCGGTTGGGGCTCAGGAAGTGCATCCAGTGGAAGTCCCGCTGCTCGGTGGCGGTCGGGACGGCCTGCGGCGGCAGCTTCATCGAGTCGCGCAGCTGGAAGCCGAGCAGGTTCTCGTAGAAGTCGAGCGCGGCCTCGATGTCCGGCACCGGGAGCACGACGTGGCCGAGGCCGAGCTCCTCCCCTGCGGGGGTCCCGGTGACGAAGCGGTTGCCGTACGGGGTGCCGAGCGCGGTGTGGTCCTGTGCCTGGCCCCAGTAGATCTCCAGCGGGTTGCCGCCCGGGTCCGTGACGTGGATCAGGCCCTGGACGCGGCGCTCGGCGAGTTCGGCGGGGTCGGCGGCCTTGACGGCGACGCCGGCGGCCTCCAGCTCCTCGGCGGCGCGGGCGAGTGCGGCGGAGTTCGCCACCTCCCAGCCGGCCGCGAGGAGCCGGTCGCTCTCGCCGGCCTGGATGACGATGCGGTAGGCCCGGTCGTCCAGGCGGAGGCAGAGGGTGTCCTCGGTGGTGCCGGTCGCCTCCACCATGCCGAGGACGTCGAGCGCGTAGCGGCGCCACTCGTCCAGGGTGGTGGTCTCCAGGCGGAGGTATCCGAGAGCACGGATGTCCATGGTGTGCACCTCTTCTGTGAAGGGTCTCAGTGGGAGAAGAAGTCGACGGCGAGGCGGTTGAACTCGTCGGCCTGCTCGGTCTGGGCCCAGTGGCCGCAGTGCGGGAAGACGTGCAGACGCGCGTCGGGGATGGTCTTGAGGGCGACGAGGGCGCCGTCGAGGGGGTTGACGCGGTCCTCACGGCCCCAGGTGAGCAGCACCGGCTGGGTGATGCGGTGGGCCTCGCGCCAGAGCATCGTGGCCTCGGCCCAGGCGGGGTTGGCGAAGGAGGCGCCCATCCGGGCGCTGCCGAGCCGGGTGTCGGGGTCGGTGGCCGAGGCCCAGCGTTCCTCGACGAGTTCGTCGGTGACGATCGACTGGTCGTACGCCATGACGCCGAGGAAGGCGCGCAGTCGCTCCTTGGTCGGCTCGGGGGCGGAGTTGAACTCGAAGAGCCGCTTGATGCCCTCGGTCGGGTCGGGGGCGAAGAGGTTGACGGAGACCCCGCCGGGGCCCATCAGGAGGAGCTTGCCGACCTTGTCCGGGTGGTTCAGGGCGATGCGGACGGCGGTGCCGCCGCCGAGTGAGTTGCCGATGAAGTGCGCCCGTTCGATGCCGAGTTCGTCCATGAGGGCGGCGACGGCGTCCGCGCTGTAGCTGAAGTAGTCCTTGTCGAGTTCCGGCTTGTCGGAGCGGCCGAAGCAGGGCTGGTCGACGAGGAGCGTGCGGAAGCGCTCGGCGAACACCGGGAGGTTGCGGCCGAAGTTGCTCCAGGCCGAGGCGCCGGGCCCGCCGCCGTGGAGCATGATCACGACGGGGCCCGCGGCGCCGGCCGCCGATGTCTCCGTGGCGGCCCGGTCGGCGGGTGCGGCCTCGTGGTAGTGGAGGGTGAGCCCGGCCGCCTTGGCGGTGCGGGAGGTCGACTCGTAGCTGAGCTCTGCCATCGTCAACGCCTCTCAGGCCATGGTGTCTTGGATGTCGATGCCGAGCGCGGCCTGCCCGTACATGACCAGGGCCCGCTCGGGGTCGTTCGCGGCGTGGCCGCGGCCGGTGTGGGCGTCGCGCCAGGCGCGCTGGACGAGCCCGGGGCCGGTGCGCATGGCGCTGCCGCCGGAGTTCTCCATCAGCAGGTCGACGGCCGCGACGGAGCGTTCGGTGGCGAGCACCTGATCGCGGCGGGTGCGGGTGCGCAGCTCCATCGGGATCTCCTCGCCGCGCTCGGCGAGGGCGTACATCTCGCCGATGTTGCGGGTCAGTTGCAGCCAGCTCGCGTCGATGTCGCTGGCGGCGCGGGCGATGCGGACCTGCGCGAAGGGGTCCTCGGCGACCTTCTGCCCGTACGAGACGCGGAACCGCTGCCGGGTGGCCTCGGCGTACGACTCGAAGGCGCCCTCGGCGATGCCGACGATCGGGGTGGAGATGGTGGTGGTGAACACGCCGGCGTACGGCAGCCGGTACAGCGGCTCGGGGTTGACCTCGTGTCCGGGCACGCTCAGGGCGGTGACGGGGCCGAAGCTCAGGGCGCGGTGGTCGGGGACGAAGACGTCCTCGACGACGACGTCGTTGCTGCCGGTGCCGCGCAGGCCGACGGTGTCCCAGACGTCGTCGACGCGGTAGTCGGACCTGGGGATCAGGAAGGTGCGCATGTCGACCGGGTTGCCCTCGCCGTCGGTGACGAGGCAGCCGAGGAGCGCCCAGCGGGCGTGGTCGCAGCCGGAGGAGAAGTGCCACCGGCCGGAGAGCCGGAAGCCGCCGTCGACGGCGGTGGCCTTGCCGGTGGGGGCGTACGAGGAGGCGATGCGGGTCTTGGGGTCCTGGCCCCACACCTCCTGCTGGGCGCGGGGGTCGAACAGGGCGACGTGCCAGGGGTGGACGCCGACCACGGAGGCGACCCAGCCGGTCGATCCGCACGCCTTGGCGATCTCCTTGACCGCCGAGTAGAAGACCACCGGGTCGGCCGCGCGACCGCCGAAGGCCTT
>NZ_MWIG01000380.1:0-2844 GCF_002156145.1 Streptomyces sp. NRRL B-24572
GGCCGGAACTCGCCTCTCCCGAGGGGGCCGAGGCGCAGACCTGCGTCCTGGGCGAGGGACCCGATGTGTGGGCGCGTACGTACTACCGGAACGCCACCGGCCGGCAGCTCGACGCTTTTCTGACCCTCATGGGCCCCGGCGGGCGGACCGTACAAGTGGACTGCNNGCGCGCCCGGGGCGCGGTCACCGCGTATACGGCGGTCGCGGAATTCGCCGGATCCGGCGAGGGCGGCAGTACTCCGCTGCTGCTCCGCGCGGGAAGCAACACCGCGGACAACGAAGGAAGTTGAGCGTCGGACGCCCCGGCCCTGCCGGAAGCGGACATGGAAAGGCCCGGTCGCTGGCGACGGGGGATGCACCAGCGACCGGGCTTCAAGAACGGTAACAAGAGATCTGCTGTTCGCAAATTCGATCTCGGTTATTCGGACAGGGATTTGTCCGAGCGAAGACCCACCTTGTGGCGGAAGTCACCGACCGGTCGGTCTGTCGGTCACCGATACCACCTGGGGTATCAGCTGAGAGTCACCTGGCGGTTCGTGAGACCGCCGCGCGCCCGGCGCTCCTCCGCGGTCAGCGGCGCGTCCGAGGCGAGCGCCGCGGCCAGCCGCTCGGCGAACTCGGCCGCCGGCTTCTCGCAGTCCTCGGCCGTCATCGACGACGGCAGGTCCCACACCGGCACCATCAGACCGTGGGCCCGGAAGGAGCCGACGAGCCGGGTGTCCGCGCCGAGCGAGGTGCCCTCGCCGGCCTGGAGCCGGGCGAGCGCGTCGAGGAGCTTCTCCTCCGGGTGCGGCATGACCCAGCGCAGGTGGTTCTTGTCCGGGACCTCGCACCAGTACGCGGAGTCGACGCTCGCCAGCTTCACGGTCGGGATCGCGGCCGCGTTGGCCCGCTCCAGGGAGGCCGCGACCTCCGGGTCCGCGCCGTCCGCGGACTGCGGGATCCAGAACTCGAAGCCCGAGTGGACCTCCGGCTCGAACGGGGCGTCCGCGTCGAGCAGCTCCTGCAGGCGCGGGCCCTCGGCCGGCACGCGGCGCGCGGGGATCGGGGTGCCCGGCTCCGCCTCCAGGGCGCGCTGGAGGGTGTCGGCGAGGTCGCGGGCCAGGTCGCCGGAGGAGGAGTCGTTCTGCAGGGCGAGCAGGACGGAGCCGTCGTCGCGGCGGAGCGCCGGCCACGCCATCGGCAGCACGGTCGCGAGCGTCACGGACGGCACGCCCTCGGGCAGCCCGCCCTTCAGGGTGAGCGGCACGGTCGCGGCCGGCACCAGCTCGCGCAGCGCGACCCAGTCGCACTCGCCGGGCAGACCCTCGAAGGGGCGCTGGACGAGCTCGGTCACGGCGTGCGCGGCGGCCCGGCCGTGACACGCCTTGTAGCGGCGGCCCGAACCGCACGGGCACGGCTCGCGCGCGCCGACGACCGGGATCTCCCCGCTCGTGACCTGTGCCTGGCCGGCCTTGCCGGCCTTCGTCTGGGGGCGCTTCTTGGCCATGGTGTGGCTTTCTCCCGATCGCGGCTGTGCTGTGTGTGCGGTGCTGTACCGGGCGCGAGCCTAGCCGCCTCGGCGGCTGCCGCCGCTCAGGCGGGGCGGCGTCCTGGGGCCGGGGGCGCCAGGGGTGCCCGGGCACGGCTCGCCCGAGCGCCCCTTCCCGCGCGGCTCGCCCGAGCGCGCTTCTGCACGCCGCGCCAGGCGTGACCTCGTAGGCAGCACCCGGCGTGACCCGTAGGCAGCACCTGGCGTGACCCGTACGCAGCACCCGGCGTGACCCGCACGCCGCCCGTGGAGGTCCGTCGCCGAGCCCCGGTCCCGGACCGGACGTTCCGGTCCTCCTCGCCGTCCGCGAGGATCCGTCAGTCCAGATCGTCGTACGCGTCGAGGAAGCCGAAGCCGGAGCCGCCGCCGACGCGCGTCGCGAAGTCCTCGCGGCGGTGTCCCTCGGTGACCACCACCCAGACGGTGACCTCACCGGTCGGGCTGTCCCGTACGCCCCAGTCCTGGGCCAGCGCGCCGATGATGTTCAGCCCGCGGCCGCCCCGTGCCGTGACCGAGGGCGTCGACGGGACGGGCCGGGTCGGACCACCGCCGTCGGTCACCTCGACCCGCAGGCCGCCCGCCGGGTCGACCCGCCAGGCCGCCCGCACATCGCCTTCGCCCCGCTCCGCGTGCCCCAGCGGCCTGCCGTACCGACAGGCATTGCTGAGCAGCTCGGAAAGGATCAGTACCGCGTCGTCGACGACCGATTCGGCCACCCCGCTGCGGTACAGCTCGTCCCGCATCCGGTGTCGCGCTTCCCCCACGCCCGCAGGGCCATGGGGTACGGCCATGCTCGACGACGTGGGCACCTCCTGTGCCACCACCAACGCCACCCCCGAGACCTCCTTTGCCCCACGCCACGGTGTGGATGCCCCAATGGCCTGGACCGGAAACCGGCCAATCCACGTGTGATGAGGCACTCGTGACGATCGCGTACGCACGGAACGCGCCGGTGCACACCCCGTAAGGGCTGTTATCCCCTGTGACGGACGGGAAAAGAGGGACAGGAGAGGTCTCTCGATCCTCAGCCGCGGCCCAGCTGGGCGAGCACCTGCTTCGGGCGGTTGGTGATGATCGCGTCCACGCCCAGGCGCTCGCAGAGCTCGACGTCCTCGGCCTCGTCCACCGTCCAGACGTGGACCTGGTGCCCGGCCTTCTGGAGCCGCAGGATCACTGCGGGATGGTGCCGGACGATCCGGATCGACGGACCCGCGATGCGCGCGCCCGCGGGGAGCCGTCCGTCGCGCAGCCGGGGCGAGACGAACTGGGCGAGCGAGACGGTGGGCAGCGTCGGCGCGGCGGCGGCGATCCGC
>NZ_MWIG01000381.1:0-628 GCF_002156145.1 Streptomyces sp. NRRL B-24572
ACCTCGCCGACCACCTCGCCGAGCACGACCCGTACCCCTGGGAGTGGGCGGTCAGCGTCGCCGCGCAGCTCTGCGCGGTGCTCGCCGCCGTGCACGCGGTGCCGATCGTGCACCGCGACCTCAAGCCGCGGAACGTGATGATCCGCCCGGACGGCACCGTGACCGTCCTCGACCTGGGCGTCGCCTCCGTCCTCGACACGGACACCACCCGGCTCACGCACACCGGTTCGCCCATCGGCAGCCCGGCGTACATGGCGCCGGAGCAGGCCATGGGCGGCGCCGTCGGCCCGTCCACCGACCTGTACGCCCTCGGTGTCCTGCTCCACGAACTCCTCAGCGGGAACGTGCCCTTCGCCGGCTCCACCGCGCTCGGCGTGCTGCACCGCCACCTGTACGAGCCGCCCGCGCCGCTCCGGCAGCTGCGGCCCGAGGTCCCCGAGGCCCTCGAAGCGCTGGTCCTGCGGCTGCTCGCCAAGGACCCGCAGGCGCGGCCGTCCGGCGCGCACGAGGTGTACGAGCAGCTGCTGCCGCTGCTCCCCGCGCGCGGCGCCCCGGCGGGGCCGCTGGACCCGACCCGCCCGTTCCTGCGCCCGCACGCGCCCTGGCCGGAGCGGGCGCAGGAACGGGC
>NZ_MWIG01000382.1:0-11303 GCF_002156145.1 Streptomyces sp. NRRL B-24572
CGTCGACCACGTCCTGCTGCAGGCCGACCTGACGGCCGTGGCGCCCGGGCCGCTGCGGCGGCCGCTCGCCGACGCGCTCGCGGTCCTGGCGGACGTGGAATCGAAGGGTGGCGCGACGGTCTACCGGTTCACGCCCGGGTCGGTACGGCGCGCGCTGGACTCGGGGCGGTCGGCGTCCGACCTGCACGACTTCCTGACCGCGCACTCCCGTACGCCGGTGCCGCAGCCGCTCGCGTACCTGATCGACGACGTGGCGAGGAAGCACGGCCACCTGCGGATCGGGGCGGCGTCCGCGTACGTGCGCTGCGACGACGACACCGTCCTCGGCGAGATCCTGGCCGACCGGCGCTCCGCCGCCCTGGGCCTGCGCCGCCTCGCGCCGACGGTGCTGGCCGCGCAGGCGGACCCGGCGTCGCTGCTCGACGGGTTGCGGGCCATGGGGTACGCCCCGGCGGCCGAGTCCGCCGAGGGAGACGTCCTGATCACCCGCGCCGAGGAGGGTGGCGTCGGGGGCCGGCGGCCCCCGCGGCGACGGGCGGCCTCCCCCGCACCTCGGCCGCCGAGACCCTGGCGACGGTCCAGGCGGCGGCGATGACGGGCTCGGCGGTGTGGATCGGCTACGTCAACGCGGAGGGCGCGGCGAGCCAGCGCGTCATCGCCCCGGTCCGCGTCGAGGGCGGCTTCGTGACGGGCTACGACCACACGGCCGACGAGGTCCGCACGTACCCCCTGCACCGCATCACGGGCGTGGCGGAACTGGCGGACGACCAGGTCTAGGACCTGTCCGACCCCTGCGGCCCCGCCCACCGCAGGCCCGGATCAGGCAGACTGGAGGATTGGCCGTCGTCGGAGCGGCCCGGGAAGGACCAGATCGCACGTGAATGGGCCACTCATCGTCCAGAGCGACAAGACGCTGCTCCTGGAGGTCGACCACGAGCTCGCCGAGGCCTGTCGTCGGGCCATCGCGCCGTTCGCGGAGCTGGAGCGGGCGCCGGAGCACATCCACACGTACCGGGTGACGCCGCTGGGACTGTGGAACGCGCGGGCCGCCGGTCACGACGCCGAGCAGGTCGTCGACGCGCTCGTCGAGTACTCGCGGTATCCCGTGCCGCACGCGCTGCTCGTCGACATCGCCGAGACCATGGCCCGGTACGGCCGGCTCACGCTCTCCAAGCACCCCACGCACGGGCTCGTGCTCACCACGACCGACCGGCCGGTCCTCGAGGAGATCCTCCGGTCGAAGAAGGTGCAGCCGCTGGTCGGGCAGCGGATCGACCCGGACACCGTCGTCGTGCACCCCTCCGAGCGCGGGCAGATCAAGCAGACGCTGCTCAAGCTGGGCTGGCCGGCCGAGGACCTCGCCGGGTACGTGGACGGCGAGGCGCACCGGATCGACCTCGCCGAGGACGGCTGGTCGCTGCGCCCGTACCAGAAGCAGGCCGTCGACGGCTTCTGGCACGGCGGCTCCGGTGTCGTCGTGCTGCCCTGTGGCGCGGGGAAGACGCTGGTCGGGGCCGGGGCGATGGCCCAGGCCAAGGCGACGACGCTGATCCTGGTGACGAACACCGTGTCCGCCCGGCAGTGGAAGCACGAGCTGGTGAAGCGGACCTCGCTGACCGAGGACGAGATCGGCGAGTACTCCGGTACGCGCAAGGAGATCCGGCCGGTCACCATCGCCACCTACCAGGTGCTGACGACGAAGCGGAAGGGGATCTACCCCCACCTGGAGCTCTTCGACTCCCGGGACTGGGGCCTCATCGTCTACGACGAGGTGCACCTGCTGCCCGCGCCCGTCTTCAAGTTCACCGCCGACCTGCAGGCCCGGCGGCGGCTCGGGCTCACCGCGACCCTCGTCCGGGAGGACGGGCGTGAGTCGGACGTCTTCTCGCTGATCGGGCCGAAGCGCTTCGACGCGCCGTGGAAGGAGATCGAGGCGCAGGGGTACATCGCGCCCGCCGACTGCGTCGAGGTCCGGGTCAACCTGACCGACTCCGAGCGGCTCGCGTACGCCACCGCCGAGGCCGAGGAGAAGTACCGCTTCTGCGCGACGACGGCGACGAAGCGGAAGGTGACCGAGGCCCTGGTGAAGAAGTTCGAGGGTCAGCAGATCCTCGTCATCGGGCAGTACATCGACCAGCTGGACGAGCTCGGCGAGCACCTGGACGCGCCGGTCATCAAGGGCGAGACGTCGAACGCGCAGCGGGAGAAGCTCTTCGACGCCTTCCGCAACGGCGAGCTCAACGTGCTCGTGGTGTCGAAGGTCGCGAACTTCTCGATCGACCTGCCGGAGGCCACGGTCGCGATCCAGGTCTCGGGCACCTTCGGCTCCCGCCAGGAGGAGGCCCAGCGGCTCGGCCGGGTCCTGCGCCCGAAGGCGGACGGTCACCAGGCGCACTTCTACTCGGTGGTCGCCCGGGACACGATCGACCAGGACTTCGCGGCGCACCGGCAGCGGTTCCTGGCGGAGCAGGGGTACGCGTACCGGATCGTGGACGCGGACGAGCTGCTGGCGCCGTAGCCGGTCAGTCCATGAGCTGGAGGACGACCCCGGCGACCCCGAGGGCGTACTGGGCGATGACCAGGGCCCGGCGAGGCGTGGTCGCCATCCGATCCCGAGGGGTGACGAGGGCGACCAGGCCGGCCGCGACGGCGGCACGGAACACCCAGATCGCGGCGTCGGTGAAGGCTCCGGCGGCGCCGTCGCCGTCGATGGCGTCACCGAGGACCAGCACCATGGTGAAGACGAAGAGCCCGAGGAGGACGACGAAGCCTCCGAGGGCGGTGAAGCGCAGTCTCCGGGTGGTGCGGGCGAAGTCGTCGGTCGCGGGGGTGGTCGGCGGTACGGAGGGCTCGGGCGTGGTCGGCGGTACGGAGGGCTCCGGGGTGGTCGGCGGCGTCGTCATGGCTCGATGACATCAGGGCGCGCCGGGCCCGCCCAGGCGTTTCCGTACTCAGTCGGGGCCGGGGGCGTACTCAGGGCGGGGGTTCTTGACCCCCGCCTCCGGCGGGCCGTAGTCGCCCAGGAGGACGACCGACGCCGCCGCGCCGCCGAAGGCGCGTATCGCGCGGAGGGCCGTTCCCAGGTGGGTGCGGGGACGGGGGACGGTGGTCACGAGGGTGAAGGTCGTTGCGCTCATGACTCCATGATGGAATCCGGACATTCAGAACACATCGGCCCGGGGGTGGAATCCGGATCCACCCCCGGGTGGACTCGTCCCCCTAGGGGAAAAGGGATTCGCCCGGCCGACCGCCCGGAGTTAGACTCGTCCGCTTCCCCGCCTCCCGCTCGTGGAGCGCGCCGCCGTCCGGTCGGAAACCGGCGGCCACCTCGTCGTGTCCGCGTATCCACCTGCCCGGAGGCTTCACCGTGTCCGTGTCCGTGTCCGTGTCCGTACCCGAGTCCTTGTCCGAGTCCGATCCGCTCGCGCGTGAGCGCGCCCACCTGACCTCGTCCCGCGCCGCGCTGCGCGCGATGCGCGAGGACGTCGAGGCGCTCGACATCAAGGACGTCACCGCGAACTGGGTCAACTCCCTGGTCCTCGGGCGACAGATCGAGGACCGGATCAAGGCGCTCGCCGACCTGGCCGACACCCCCCTCTTCTTCGGGCGGCTCGACTACCTGCACACCACGCAGGAGGGGCAGCCCGTCGCCGGAGGCGACTCAATTGGCACTGTCTACATCGGGCGGCGGCACGTGCACGACGCCGACGGCGATCCGATGGTGATCGACTGGCGTGCGCCGGTCTCGCAGCCGTACTACCAGGCCTCGAAGAAGGACCCGCAGGACGTCGGGCTGCGGCGACGCTTCGGGTACACGGGCGGCGACCTCACCGCGTACGAGGACGAGCACCTCTCCGACCCGGAGGCTGAGACATTCAGCGGCTCCGCCGCGGGGTCACACACCAGCCGGCTGCTCCAGGCCGAGATCGAGCGGCCGCGCGTCGGCCCCATGCGGGACATCGTCGCCACCATCCAGCCCGAGCAGGACGGGATCGTCCGCTCCGACCTGTCGGGGACGGTGTGCGTGCAGGGAGGCCCGGGGACCGGAAAGACGGCCGTCGGTCTGCACCGTGTCGCGTACCTGCTGTACGCGCACCGCGAGCGGCTCGCCCGTACCGGCACCCTGGTCATCGGGCCGAACCGTTCCTTCCTCCACTACATCGAGCAGGTGCTCCCCGCGCTCGGCGAGTTGGAGGTGCAGCAGGCGACCGTCGACGACCTCGTCGCGCACGTCGAGGTGCGGGGCACGGACGAGGCGGCGACGGCGGTCGTGAAGGGCGACGCCCGGATGGCGGAGGTGCTGCGGCGGGCGGTCCGCTCGCACGTGACGCTGCCGACGGAGTCCCTGATGGTGGTGCGCGGTTCGCGGCGCTGGCGGGTCCCGGCGTACGAACTGGAGGAGATGGTGCGGGAGTTGCTCGACCGCGACATCCGGTACGGCGCCGCCCGCGAGGCCCTCCCGCAGCGCATCGCGCACGCGGTGCTCGTCCGCATGGAGGAGGCGGGCGAGGCGCCCGACGACCGGGTGCAGAACGCCGTCGCGCGGAACACGGCCGTGAAGGCCGTCGTGAAGGAGTGCTGGCCGCTCGTCGACCCCGCGAAGCTGGTGCTGCGGCTCCTTTCCGACGCCGAGTTCCTCGCCGAGCACGCCGAGGGGCTGCTCACCGAGGACGAGCAGAAGCTGCTGCTCTGGGCGAAGCCCGCGCGGAGCGTGAAGTCGGCGAAGTGGTCGGCGGCGGACGCCGTCCTCATCGACGAGGCGAAGGACCTGGTGGAGCGGACGCATTCGCTCGGGCACGTCGTCCTCGACGAGGCGCAGGACCTGTCCCCCATGCAGTACCGGGCGGTGGGCCGCCGCTGCACGACCGGTTCGGCGACGGTCCTGGGCGACCTGGCGCAGGGCACGACGCCGTGGGCGACGGAGAGCTGGGCGCAGGCGCTCGGGCACCTGGGGAAGCCGGAGGCGGTGGTGGAGGAGCTGACCGCCGGTTTCCGCGTGCCGCGCGAGGTCATCGCGTACGCCTCGCGGCTGCTTCCGCACATGTCGCCGGGGCTCGCGGCGGTGGAGTCGGTACGAGAGAACCCTGGGTCCCTGGAAGTCCGTACCAGCGACGCCCTCGACGAGGACGTCGTCGCCGCCTGCGTCGAGGCGCTCGCGCACGAGGGCTCCATCGGTCTGATCGCCGCCGACGCGCGGATCGCGCCGCTCGCGGAGGCGCTGACGGCGGCCGGTCTCGCGTACCTCTCCCCCGGCGAGGAGACGACGGCCGAGTCGCGCCTCACCCTCGTCCCGGCCTCGCTCGCGAAGGGTCTGGAGTACGACTACGTGGTCCTGGACGAGCCGGCGGCCGTCGTCGACGGCGAACCCGACGAGCGGACGGGCCTGCGGCGCCTCTACGTGGCGCTGACCCGTGCGGTGTCGGGTCTGACGGTCGTTCACTCGGCGCCGGTGCCGTCCCAGTTGGGGGAGCTGTGACCGTCGGGGCGCTGCACCACGTCGAGCTGTGGGTGGGCGACCTGGAGCGGGCCGAGCGGAGCCTCGGCTGGCTGCTCGGGGCGCTCGGCCACGCGCCCTTCCAGTCCTGGGAGGGCGGCCGCAGCTGGGCGCTCGGCTCCTGCTACCTGGTGGTCGAGCAGTCCCCGGCGCGCACGTCGGACCGGCACGACCGCCTCCGGCCGGGCCTCAACCACCTGGCCTTCCACGCCGGCGACCGGTCGGCCGTCGACGCCCTCGCCGCCGAGGCGCCGGCGCACGGCTGGCGGCTGATGTTCGCGGACCGGCATCCGTACGCGGGCGGGGACGGCCACTACGCGGCGTACCTGGAGAACGAGGACGGGTTCGAGGTGGAGCTGGTGGCGGCGGAGGCGGAGGCGGAGGCGGCGACCGCCTAACCCATGGACGCGTACTCGGCGAGGGCCTCCGTGTGGCTGCGGCGGGCGATCGCGGCGAGGACGGGGTTCTTCCCGCGGTAGTGGTTCTCGGTCACGACGCCCCAGACCAGGGCCCAGCCCCGGCCGCGCGCCCAGGTGGCGTCGTCGACGTGGGCGGCCTCGCGGAAGAGGGGGCGGGTGTCGGCGGTGAGCAGCGTCCAGGCGGGCATGGTGTCGACGGCCGGGTCTCCGACGCCGAGGCAGCCGAAGTCGATGACGGCGCTGAGGCGGCCGTCGTGGCCGAGGAGGTTGCCGGGCAGCAGGTCGCCGTGGGTCCAGACGGGCGGGCCGTCCCACTGCGGGAGCCGGAGCACGGACTCCCAGGCGGCGGTGGTGAGTTCCGCGTCGATGGAGCCGTCGGCCCCGAGGGCGCGGACGGCGGGCGCCATGGCGCCCTCCTCCCAGTCGGTGACCGGGCCGCCCCGGGAGGAGGCGGGGCCGCCGGTGGCGTCGACCTCGCGCAGGGCGCGGCCGAAGCGTCCCAACTCCACGGCGGTGTGGGCGAGATCGCCGAGCGGAGCGTTGTGGGCGTCGTCGCCGTCGAGCCAGGCGAAGACCGACCAGGCGCGGTCGTATCCCTCCCCGGGTGCCCCGTGGCCGACGGGCACGGGTACGGGCAGGGGCAGGTGGGGGGCGAGGTGCGGCAGCCAGCGCTGCTCCTTCTCGGCCTGCCCGGCCGCCCAGTCGGCCTTCGGCAGTCGTACGGCGAGGTCGTCGCCCAGCCGGAACACGGCGTTGTCGGTGCCGGCGGAGTCGACCTCCCGTACGGGAAGCCCGGCCCAGTCGGGGAACTGGGCGGCGATGAGCCGCTCGACGAGGGCGGCGTCGATGCGGGGAGGGGTCATGCGCGCGAGGCTAGCGATCAACCGTCTTGCGGGCCATGGGATTTCGCCCCCTCCGGCCGGTCCAGGATGAGATCGCCGGCGCGGGCGAGGACCTCGGCGCGGGTGCGGCCCTGGTGATCGGCGGCGAGGAAGTGGTGTCCGATGGCCACGCAGAAGGCGAGGAGGGAACGGGCCTCGACCTCGTCGGGGTCGGCGCAGAAGGTGCCGATCATCTCGCGGAGCAGTTCCATGCGCCGGTTGTCGACGCGGCGCAGGCGTTCGGCGACGGCCTCGTCGCGGCGGGCCCAGTCGCGGACGGCGAGGTCGATGGGGCGCAGCCGGTCGCCGGAGAAGGTGAGCATGCCGGCGAGGGTGATGAGGGCCCTGGGGTCGCCGTCCGGGTCCTGTCGGACGCGCTCGACGACCTGGTCGGCGGCTTCGCGTTCCCAGGTGTCGAGCATGGCGGCGAGGAGGGCGTCGCGGTCGGCGAAGTACCCGTAGAAGCCGCCTTTGGTGACGCCGAGTCGTTTGGCGAGGGCTTCGACGCGCACGGCGTCGGGTCCGCCGTCGGCGAGGACGGCCAGTCCTTCCTCCACCCAGCGTTCGCGTGGTGTGCGTGCGGCGCCCACGGTGTGTCCTCCCTCACTCGCCGACCGAATATACGCCTCCGTACATCAGGTCTGGCATCGTTGACCTCGTAGTTGTACGCAAGCGTATAGAACGCGAGGGAAAGGCGGCAGCGCTCATGAAGCTCCCCGTCACCGAACACGCCACCCGGCCGTGGCGGATCCACGAGTACGCCCCCGACTTCACGACCCTGGACGTCTGGTCCTTCCGCACGCCGGGCGCCGGCCCCGACGACTTCCCGGTGATGCTCGCCGCGATGCTGGCGGACGGCGGCTTCGCCCGGCAGTCCCCGGCCACCCGGTTCCTGTTCGCGGTGCGCTGGAAGCTCGGCGCCCTGCTCGGCTGGGACGAGCCGCAGGCGGGCCTCGGCACCCGGGTCCGGCCCCTGCGCGAGCGCATGCCGGAGGAACTGACGTCGACGGCGTCCCCGGCCCCCGACGGCAGCCCGTTCACACCCCTCTACGAGCTCCACGACGAGAGCGCCGGCGAGCTGGCGAACTCGACCGTCCACGGGGTCATGCACCTGGGCTGGGTGAAGACGCCCGCGGGCGACCACGAACTGCGCATGGCGGTCCTGGTGAAGCCCAACGGCCGCCTCGGCCGCCTCTACCTGGCCCTGATCGCCCCGTTCCGCCACCTGATCGTCTACCCGTCGCTGACCCGCCGCTGGGAATCCGCCTGGCGGGACCGGGAGCGGCTGCCCGGACGGTGACCGCCCGGGCCCCGGGGGGGCCACCGCGGTGGAGGGGGCCGCGCCCGGGAAGCGGACGGCGGCCCCCGTCGCCGGGGCCTACGCGTCGACCGCCTCGCGCCACGTGCGGACCGCGTCCGCCGAGACCGGGGACGTCCAGCCCCGGGGGCGGGCCGCGCCGCCGATGTGGAAGGCGGTGAGGCCGGCCGTGCGGAGGGCCGGGAGGTGGTCGAGGCGGAGGCCGCCGCCGACGAGGATCCGGGGCTCGTAGCCCGGTTCGCCCGTGCGGGCGGCTTCCGCGCGGAGGGTCGCCAGGCCCTCGTCGACGCCCGCGGCGGCGCCCGCCGTCAGGTAGGTGTCGAGGCCGGGCAGGTCGGCGAGCGCCTTGCGGAGTCCGTCGCGGTCGGCGGCGCGGTCGATCGCCCGGTGGAAGGTCCAGCGGCAGCCGTCCAGGACGGCGATCAGGCGCTCGACGGCGACCAGGTCCGGTTCGCCGTCCGCCGTGAGGAAGCCGAGGACGAATTCGGTCGCGCCCGCCGCGCGGAGCTCCTCCGCCCGGCCGGCCAGGGCGTCGACGTCGCCGGCCGCGAAGCCGTCCGCCAGGCGGAGCATCACGCGGAGCGGGATGTCGACCGCGCGGCGGATGGCGGTGAAGGTGGCCGTGGCCGGGGTGAGCCCGTCCGCCGCCATGTCGGTGACGAGTTCGAGCCGGTCGGCCCCACCGGTCTGGGCAGCGACCGCGTCTTCCTCGTCGAGGGCGATCACCTCAAGGACAGCACGGTTGCTCATCGAGCCCATTCCTCCATGAATGACGACTACAGGTCTAGTCCAATGACCAGACTAGGAGATGTTCCGCGTTGCGGGTAGTCGATCTTCGAGCCGTGGAGGGCGGCACAGACAGCGTCTGCGATCGTCTCGCTCCGCCTACGGCGTCACCTCAGAGGCCTCCCACCCTCGCGGCGCTCACCAGCGCACACCCCGCCCCCATCAGCCGTATGTGCGTGCGAGGCATCGCACACGATGGTGAACATGTGCGGTTCTCGCCCAGCTGTGCGGCGTGATCCCTACGTTGAGATCCGAGGCGGGAGCAGTGGCGGGGGGTGATGGTGGTGCGGTCCATGGAGACGCAGCGGCGCTTCCGGGGGAAGGGCGAGGCTCCGAAATGGACCAAGCCCGACGAGGGGACGGTATCGGTGATGGTGCTGCCCCTGGCCGTCACCGACCCCGGCGACCTGGCCCGGCTGGACAGGCTGTTCAGCGCGATGTGGAGCATCAAGCGGGCAGTCCAGCGGGACGCCCGCGCGAAGGTCGATGCGTACTGGACCGCGCGCTGCGAGCGAGGGCGGAGCGGACCGAAGGCGGTGAGGCAGCGTCTCGGACTGTCGCGTGAGGGTTTGGAGCGGTGCGCCTACCGGCACCTCGAAGGCTCGGTGCACCTCAAGCACCATGTCTCGAAGGCCCTTGCGATGCATATGGCCGACGCGGTGTGGAACGGCGTCTCCCGGCACCTGTTCCCCGACGCGGCCGGCCACCGCTCCGGGCGGCCGAAGACCGGCCGCCGGTACGACTTCACCCGTATCCCCGGCCGCGCCCGCTCCCACACGACTGTCAACAAGTGGGAGACGTTTCGCTTGGTCGGCTCCCTGGCCGGGCACCTGGCGGCATACGCGGACGGTGGCACGTACGCGCTGATGCAGCCGCGGCGTATGCCGAAGCCGATCGCGCCGGACGGCAAGGTACCCACAGACAAACTGACGGCGGCCGGGACGCCGAGGATGCGCAAGGCGACCTGGTGGGACCACACAGGCCCGCTCGCCGTGGTGTTCGCCGGAGGCCCCGACAGCCGCCGGGCCGACCTCGTGTTGCCCGTCCGCATCCCACAACAGCCAGGTCAGCGGGAGCGGGTGCGACATTTCCTGAGCGACTCGGGCCGCTGGCACAAGGTCGATCTCGTGCGGCGCCGGAAGGCATCCGCGCCGGGCGGCTGGGTCTACGAGGCGCACCTGATGGTGCTCGGCCCCGGCTACAGTGCCCCCGCCGTACGCACGATGCGCGACCAGGCTGCCGCCCTGAACCGGATCGGCGGGGTGGACGGCAACGTCTCCAACTTGTCGGTCGTGTCCTTCCCCGCCCTCCTCGGCAGCGGCACACCGATTTCGACCGAGGTCACGCTGAGCGACACCGAACGGCTGCGATTGGAGAAGGAAGCGGGTAAGCGGCGGGGCCGTGCGCGAGCGCTGGAGCGTTCGCGGCGGTCGACGAACCCTGCTCAGTACGCGCTGTCGAAGAAGCAGGCCGTCCGGGCCGCACGGCGGTCCGAGAACGGGCTCAAGCCCAAGACCGTCCACGTGCCGGGGGGCGCCCGCGCCGCCCGAGCGAACAGTGTGCCGAAGCAGGCGTACCGGCACGACCGACTCTCCAACGGTTACCGGGGAACACGCGCCCGACAGGCCGAAGCCGCCGCCTCGGCCGCCGAGCACCGCAGGTTCCGCGCCCGCACCGTGGCGCGGGAGATCATCGCCACCCACGGCCCCGTGCTCGTGGTTGAAGACTGCGACATCCGCACCTGGTACCGCCTGTGGGGCAAACGTCTCTCCCAGACCACACCCGGCATGCTGATCGCCGCCTTGGAGGCGGAGTGCAAAGCGGCAGACGGCCGACTCGTGCGAGCCTCCACCTGGTCAACGGCCCTGTCGCAGCACTGCCTGTGCGGGGAGCGTGTACGGAAGACCCTGCGCGACCGTGAGCACAAGTGCCTCGCCTGTGGCCTGGCCGGCAAACGCGACCTCGTTTCCGCCGCCCTGGCCGCCTTCGTCCGCTTCACCGACGTGGACGACCCGAAATCGGCGCACCTGGACACCGCACTGTCCCGGCATGCCCAGATCACGTACGCAGAAGCGCTGAAAGAAGCGCTGCGGGAGTCAACCACACCGATCCCGAACACCCCTCGGGGTACGGGACGCGTGGCAGTTCCACGGCAACACCGCCCTGGGACCTCTGCTCCCCGAACCGCCGGACAGCGAGACCGAACAACCCCGGATGAGACACCTCAAGGTGCCCACGCCGGACCGTTCGGCCCTCGCCCCGGCCGCAATCCGCAGCTCACCCTCTGGTGAATTGCGGATCAAGTCTTAGTCGTGCGCGTGGCCTCCTGCATCGTGCCCCGCCCCATCCGTCTCATCCGCGACCGGAGCGGGCGCGACGGGCAAGGCGCCCGCTCCGGTCGCGGA
>NZ_MWIG01000383.1:0-5341 GCF_002156145.1 Streptomyces sp. NRRL B-24572
GCCGGGTCTCCACCACGTCCTGCCCCAGGGTGGGTCCCGAGACGTCCTGCACGAGGAGGTCACATGATCTGCCGGACAGGTTCCGGGTGGACTGAACCCGGCTGCGCCCGGTCGGCAGCCATCCCGTGACATCGCGGGCCTTTTGATCGTTGTGGTGGTGCATCCGTCCACGTCATCGGCAGACGGTCCGCGAACGGTTGTCGTGGGACGAGGGCGACCGGCCGCCTCGGTACGGAACCGGCGATCGCGGCTCTTCGCCAGGGCAGGGGCTGGAGTCGACGCGTGACGACCCAGGGGGCCGCATATGTCCAAGGAGCGCCTTGAGCCTGCCCTGCTCAGGCTCTGCGGGATTCTGGCCGTGGGCGCCTTCGCCCCGCTGCTCGACAGCACGATCGTCTCGGTGGCGGTCGACGCCCTGGGCCGGGACTTCGGCGTGTCTACGGCGGGTGTCCAGTGGGTGAGCACCGCCTACTTGCTGGCGTTCGCGCTGGTCATGCCGGTGAGTGGGTGGGCAGGCGACCGGTTCGGGACACGGCGGGTCTGGCTGGGCGCGTTGGTCTTGTTCCTCGTGGGATCGGTGCTGTGTGCGTTCGCCGGCAGCGTTGTGTCGCTGGTCCTGTTCAGAGGTGTGCAGGGCGCGGGCGGCGGGCTGATGCTGCCGGTCCTGCAGACCATCATCGTGCGGGCATGCGGCGGGCAACGGGTGGGGCGGCTCATGGCCGTCGTATCGTTGCCGGCTCTGTTGGGGCCGGTCCTGGGGCCGGTGGTCGGTGGACTGCTCATCGGGCATCTCGGCTGGCGCTGGATCTTCTACGTCAATGTGCCCGTGTGTGTGCTGGCTCTGTTTCTTGCCTGGCGGGGCGTCCCCCACGATCGCGCCCTGCGTGCGTCGCGTCTCGATGTCGTGGGGCTGGTCCTGGTCTGCCCCGGTCTCACCGCGCTGGTGTACGGCCTCTCGCAGGTAGGCGGGCAGGTCGGTTTCGGGCGAGCGCGTGTGCTCGTGCCGATGGCGGCCGGGGCCGTCCTGGTCGCCGCGTTCGTCGGGCGGAGCATGCGAGCCGAGGCACCTCTGATCGACGTCAGGCTGTTTCGCCTGCGGTCCTTCGCCGCGACCTCGGTGCTGATGTTCGTCGGCGGTCTGACGATGTACGGCGGAATGTTCCTGCTGCCGCTCTACTACCAGCTCGTGCTCGGCAAGGGCGTAGTCGCCACCGGCCTCCTGCTGGCTTCTCAGGGGGCCGGTGCGCTGTCGGCCCGGGTGGCCGGCGTGGTCGCCGACAAGGTCGGGCCGCGTCCGGTCGTGGTGACCGGTCTCCTGCTGAGTGCCGCCGGGACGTGGCCCTTCGTCGTCCCGGTCAGTGACGGCCCGATCGTCTGCGTCGCCTTGTTCCTCCGCGGTTTCGGCATGAGCGCGGCGAACCTCGCTGTCATGGTCGGTGCCTATGAGGGGCTGGATGACGTGCGGGTTTCGGATGCCAGCACCACGACGCGGATCGTCCAGCAGCTCGGCGGCTCCTTCGGCACCGCTGCCCTCGCCGTTCTGCTCCAGCACGGTGGCCACACCCCGGCCGCTTTCGCTCACGCCTTCAGATGGACGGTCGTCCTCACCGTTCTCGCGGTCGTCGTCGCGGCCCTGCTGCCGGGACGCCGAACCGTGCACGTGCTGCCCCTGGCAGCGGGCGACAGCACGCGCTGACGTCCCTTTCCCCCGAACCCGGTGGTGACCATCAGCCGTCCGAAGCGTTCCGTACAGGGATCACGCGCTGTAGAGACAGACCGCGTGGACCGCGTGACCTTTGGGTGAGGAGCGCGGTTGACCGATCATGAATGCTGAGAAGGTCTGTCATTTTACCTTTAACGGGTTCGGCTACCGATGCCGGATCGTCGAGAACGACACCGCGGTCACCGAGCCCGTGGTCGTGATCGGCGGCGCCTTCCAGGACATGTACGCCTATCAGCGGCTGGAAGCACTCTGGGCGGCTTCGGCGACCGTGGTCAGTGTGGACCTGCCGGGGTCGGGTGCGGCTGATGCACTGCCCGCTTCGTACGGCTTCGATTTCCTCGTCAGTGCCCTGGTGGACCTGCTCGACCGGCTGGGTTTGAGCCGGGTGAACCTTTTCGGCGCCTCCTACGCCGTGCCGATCGCCTACGGTGTGGCCCAGGAGCATCCTGAGCGCGTCGCGCGTCTGGCGCTGGTCGGTGCCGCTCCCGTGTATCCCCCACAACAGCGTGCGGCGTTGCAGGCCATGGCCGACGCCCTTCAGTCCGGTGATGCCGGCGCCTATGCCCGGATGAGCGTCGCCGCGCTGCTGTCTCCGGGCGAGCAGGAGATCCACAAACGCGCGGTCGTCACCCGCGTCCTCGCCCGCACGATGGGGTCGGTCACGCAGGCCGACATCCCCCGGCATCTGGCCTCCACCCTGCGCGTCATCGGCTGGGAAGGGCTTCGGCCCGGCGGTGTCCACGGCGTGCCGGCGCTGGTGTTCACCGGCGAACACGACACCCTCACCCGTCCCGGCCTCGGGCGCGAGGTGGCCGCCACGATCGCCGGCAGCGTCTTCAGCCTGATCCGGGGCGCCGACCATCTGTGCCATCTCGAACGCCCGCACGAGATGTCCCAGCTGCTGGGCCGTTTCTTCACCGACCAGCCGCTCGACGGCCTGCCGTACCTCACCGCCCTCGAACGCCACGGCGCGGCGCCTGTTCTGGTCCCGTGACGGACCGGACGAGCACCAGCCGGCCCGGCCGCGGCCACCTCCTCCTCAAGGGGCAATCATGTCCGACCACACGCCCACCACGACCGGCCCCGGCTTCGTCGGTTACCCGCAAGCCGTCCTCGACGCCCTGGCTCGCGATCCCGACAGGCCGGCGATCATCTGCCACGACCGCCGGCAGGTCACCGCGGGCGAGCTGCGCGGCAACGTCCACCGGCTCGCCCGAGAGCTGACCGCACGCGGCGTCCGACGCGGACAGACCGTTGCCCTGCTCACCGGCAACACCCCCCAGGCGCTGATCGCCCGCTACGCGGCCAACCTGTCCGGCGCCCGGGTGACCCCCCTGTACGACGGGCTGTCCCCCGACGTCCTGGCACACCTGGTCGACGACGTCGAGACCGAACTGCTGCTGGCCGACTCCACCCGCTCCACGGACCTGGAGCGGCTTCGGCCGCTGGTTCGTGTGCCGACGGTGGCAACGCTGGGCCCGTCCCCGCACACCGACGACATCTGCGCAGCGGCGGCCCGGCGACCCTCGGCACCCGTCATCGTGCCCGTCGGTGACGACGACGACTGGTGCATCCGTCACACGGGCGGGACCACCACCGGGCTGCCCAAGGGCCTGCAGATGAAGCACGGCCCCTACCGCCGCACCCTGGACGTCCTGTGCGCCCCGTCAAAGACTCCGCCTCGCTACCTGGCCTGTACGCCTCTCACCCATGTCGCAGGGCTCTGTGCGGACCTGGCGCTCCTGCAGGGTGGCGAGGTCGTTCTGCAGCCCGCCTTCGACGCCGGCGAGGTGCTCGCCGCGATCGAACGCGAGCGGATCACCCACCTGTGGCTCCTGCCACCTCTCCTCCACCAGATCCTCGACCATCCCGCTCTGCCCACCACCGACATCTCCAGCGTCCAGCGGATCACCTACGGCGGCAGCCCCGCCTCCCCCGCCAGGCTGCGGCAGACCGAGAACGTCTTCGGCAAGGTCCTGCACAGCTGGTACGGACAGAACGAGACGCTCGGGCTGACCGAGGTGCACCCCGAGGAACACGGCGTGACCGGACGCCACGGGCAGATCACCGTCGGCCGTGCCCTGCCCGGCGTCGAACTCAGCATCCGCGACCGGCACGGCGACATCCTGCCCACAGGCAGCGAAGGCGAGATCCACGCCCGCGCCCACAGCATGATGAACGGCTACTGGAAGCAGCCCGAACTGACCGCCCGCGTTCTGCGCGACGGCTGGGTGCGCACCGGCGACATCGGCTACCTCGACGACGACGGCTACCTCTTCCTCGCCGACCGCAGCCACGACACGATCACCATCGAAGGCGCCCGCGTCTATCCCAGCGAGATCGAGGCGGTGCTGACGGCCCATCCCGCCGTCGCCCAGTGCGCCGTCTTCGGAGTACGACACGAGGACACGGTCGAACACGTGCACGCCGCCATCGTGCCCGCCCACGGCCACACCGCCACCGGCGACGAGCTACGCGCCTACGTCACCACCCACAAAAGCAGGCTCCACGCCCCTCACGCCTTCCACGTCATGAAGGCCATCCCGCTGACCAGCATCGGCAAACCCGACAAACACGCACTGCGCCGGGCACTGCAATGATCAGCAGGCCTCCTCACAGGTCGGGCGCCCGCATCCTGCCCGCAACGTCTTCCGGCCGGCGGCACTCAGCTCACCGGCCGCCGAGACCTGCCGGGTCTCCACCACGTCCGGCATGAGGAGGTCACATGACCCGCCGGACAGGCCCTAGTCGGGGATCTCGCGCGTCGTCGCCTCCAGGAGCGGGGCGAGGAACTGCCGTTCCAGGGTGCCGGGCGGCAGTTCGGCCGGCTCCACGTAGCTCTGCGCGAGACCTCCCTCGCGCAGGGCGATGAGGAGGCGGGCGAACCGGTCGGCCTCCACGGTCAGTTCGCGTCCGGCCCGGCGCAGGACGAGGGTGAGGCCGCGGGCGATCTCGGCCCGCAGCCGCTCGTCGTGGCGCGCGAGCACCCAGGCGGCCTGCGGGTCGCGGATCGCGTGCAGGGTGAACTCGGTGGTGACGAGGTACCAGTCCCGCTCGTCGGACTCGACGCGGGCGGCGAGCTCCGCGAGCCGGGTCAGGGTGTACTCCTCGGGGGTCAGCGCGTCGATGGCCTCGGCGAGGCGCCGTACCGTCCGCTCGCTGTGCTCGTCGAAGAGGGCGAGGAAGAGCTCCTCCTTGCTCGCGAAGTTCGAGTAGTACGCGCCCCGCGTGTAGCCGGCGCGCTCGCAGATCTGCTCGATCGTCGTCGCGTGGAAGCCGTGCTCGGCGAAGGTCTCCAGGGCTGCCTTCAGGAGGGCCGCGCGCGTGCGGGGCCGTCGCCTGGTGACACCTTTCGGCACGGGTGCTTCCTCCTCGTCGGACACGCCTTCGGGGCCGCTCGCGCGGCGGACGCCCACCCTACCGGCGTCCTCATCCCGGGCGGCGATCAGCACCGGCGGATAAAATTCAACGCATGGCAGAGCGGCCCGTCGTGCCCGCGGCGCCCGATCTGGTCCTCGAGATCGACGGGGACGCGACGCTCATGAACCCGAGCCGCGTCTATCGCATCGGGCGCGACCCCACCAGCGACATCGTGCTCCAGGACGCCCGGGCGTCCTG
>NZ_MWIG01000384.1:0-3212 GCF_002156145.1 Streptomyces sp. NRRL B-24572
ACCGGCCTCCAGCAGGGCAGGATCCGGCCAACTGCCCTGCTGGAGGCCGGTGTTGTGATGGGGTGAGAGTGCCATCGACCAGTTGTACGAAAGGGCACTCAGTGCAGCATCACCTCGCACGCAGAGGATTCCTGGGAGCCGCCGTCGCACTCGGCGCGGCGGCTCTCACCACTCCCCTCACCGCAGGCACGGCGCACGCGGCCGGACCCGGCGGGCGGTGGCCCACCGGCTTTCCCCTCCCGAAGGGCTTCCAGCCGGAGGGCGTCGCCATCGGGCACAGCCCGTTCGCGTACTTCGGCTCCCTCGCCGACGGCTCCGTCTACCGCGTCTCGCTGGCCACCGGCGAGGGCCGGATCATCCACGGGGGGCTCGGCTCCGAGCGCTCCACCGTCGGACTCAAGATCGACCGGTCCGAGCGGCGGCTCTTCCTCGCCGGCGGCTGGAGCCGGGAGATCCGCGTCGTCGACGCCCGCACCGGCGCGCTCCTGCGCGACTTCACCGGACTCGGCGCCGAGAACACCATGGTCAACGACGTCGTCCTCACCCCGGACGCCGCCTGGTTCACGGACTCGTTCCAGCCCCGGCTCTACCGCCTCGCCATCGACCGCACCGGCGAGCCCGCACACGAGATCACGACCCTGCCGCTCACCGGCGACTGGACGCAGGGCCCCGACTTCACCGCCAACGGCATCGAGCGGACCCCCGACGGCCGGGCCCTGCTCGTGGTCAACGTCCACCAGGACGGCGGCACGCTCCTGCGCGTCGACCCGCGCACCGGCACCGCCCGCACGGTCGACCTCGGCGGCCTGAAGATCCCGAACGGCGACGGAATGCTGCTCCTCGGCCGCGACCTGTACATCGTCCAGCAGGCGGTCAACCAGATCGACGTCGTCCGGCTCGACGCCGCCGGAACGCGCGGCACCCCGATCGCCCGGATCACCGACCCGGACCGGTTCCGCGTCCCGACCACCGCGGCCGTCTGGGGCGACCGGATCTACCTGCCCAACGCGCGCTTCGGCCTGGACCCGGACCCCACGGTGGCGGACTACGACGCGGTGTCCGTACCCAGGGTCTGAACGCGGTACGGGAGGGGCGGCCGCGCCACCCCTCCCGTACGGCTACTCCTGCGTGTCCCCGGCGTCCCCGTCGTCGTCCTCCGGGGCGTCGGACGGCGGCTCCGCCCCCGGGACCGCCTCCGGGCCCGGCTGCTCCGGCTTCGGCGGGCGGGTCCGGCCACTCCCGGAATCCCTCAGGAACTCGCCGCCCTCCGTCGCCACCCCCGGACCGGAACCCGGCCCCGTGCCCGGCTCGCGGCGCCGCAGATACCGCTCGAACTCACGGGCGATCGCCTCGCCCGAGGCCTCCGGCAGCTCCGCCGTGTCCCGCGCCTCCTCCAGGGTCTGCACGTACTCGGCGACCTCGCTGTCCTCGGCGGCCAGCTGGTCCACGCCCAGCTGCCAGGCCCGCGCGTCCTCCGGCAGCTCGCCCAGCGGGATGCGCAGCCCGATCAGGTCCTCCAGGCGGTTGAGCAGCGCCAGGGTCGCCTTCGGGTTCGGCGGCTGCGACACGTAGTGCGGCACCGCCGCCCACAGGCTCACCGCCGGCACGCCCGCGTGCGTGCACGCCTCCTGGAGGATGCCCACGATGCCCGTCGGGCCCTCGTACCGGGTCTCCTCCAGGTCCATCGTCCGCGCCAGGTCCGGATCGGAGGTCACTCCGCTGACCGGGACCGGCCGGGTGTGCGGGGTGTCCCCGAGCAGCGCGCCCAGGATCACCACCATCTCCACGCCCAGCTCGTGGGCGAAGCCCAGCAGCTCGTTGCAGAAGGACCGCCAGCGCATCGAGGGCTCGATCCCGCGCACGAGCACCAGGTCACGGGGCTTGTCGCCGCCGACCCGGACCACGGAGAGCCGGGTCGTCGGCCAGGTGATCTTCCTGACCCCGTTGTCCAGGAAGACGGTGGGCCGGTTGACCTGGAAGTCGTAGTAGTCCTCGGCGTCGAGCGCCGCGAAGACCTCGCCCTTCCATTCCCGGTCCAGGTGGGCGACCGCGGTGGAGGCGGCGTCGCCGGCGTCGTTCCAGCCCTCGAACGCGGCCACCATGACCGGGTCGATCAGCTCGGGTACCCCCTCGAGCTCGATCACCCAGCGCCTCCTTATTCGAAGTTCCTGTCGTACGGCCCCACCTTACGGCTTTCCGGTGGTCCGCCCGCAGTCCCCGGACATCCCCGAAAACCCGTGCGGCCTTGATCGACTACCCAGGAACTCGCCTCCGCACACGACGGAGTCACTCCTCCCACAGCGTGCTCGGCGCCTCCCTCCGCACCACCGGCGCGATCTCCTCGGCGAACCGCTGGAGCGTCTCGGCCTGCTCGGCGGTCGACTGGCCGAAGGTGTCGACGGTGACGGACTGCAGGTCGTGCCCGTAGTGCTCGTGGTAGCCGAGGATCTTGTCGATGATCTGCTGCGGCGAGCCGATCAGCTGGGGGCCGTCCGCGATCGCGTCCTCGATCGTCCGGAACGGGGTGTTGTACCCGGCCCTGCCCTCCAGGTGCGGCCTGAAGCTCTGCCGCACCTTCGCCTCGTACAGCTCCTTGTACCGGCTCACCGCCTGCTCGGGGGTGTCGGCGATGAGCAGCCCGCCGGAACCGGCCGCCACGCGCGCGTGGGCCGGATCGTGCCCGTACTCCTCGAACTTCTCGCGGTAGTGGGCGATGAGCCGCGCGTACGCCTCGCGCGGCTGGATCGCGTTGGCGGTGAAGAGCGGATCGCCGTGCTTCGCCGCGAGCTCGGGGGAGTTGAGGCTGGTGGCCGAGCCGTGCCAGATCCGGGGCGGACCGGCGTACGGCCGCGGGACCGTGGTCACGTTCTTCAGCGGCGGCCGGAACTCGCCCTCCCAGTCGACGCCCTCCTCCGTCCAGAGGCGGCGCAGCAGCTCGTACTTCTCCTTCTGGAGGTCCCACTGCCGCTCCTCGTCCAGGCCGAAGAGGTCGAAGTGGCCGGCCTCCGCGCCCTTGCCGACGACGAGTTCGAGCCGGCCGCGGGAGAGCTGGTCGAGCGTCGCGTAGTCCTCGGCGACCCGGACGGGGTCGAGGATCGCGACCACGGTGACGCCGGTGAGCAGCCGGATCCGGCTGGTGCGGGCGGCCAGCGCGGCGAGCAGCACGGTCGGGGAGGAGGAGAGGAACGCGCCCGCGTGCCGCTCGCCGACCG
>NZ_MWIG01000385.1:0-13247 GCF_002156145.1 Streptomyces sp. NRRL B-24572
GTCCTCTCCAACCTCCTGATCTCGCTCGCGCCGATGCTGCTGCTCGTCGTGCTGTGGGTGTTCATCGCCCGTCGGGTGAGCACGGGCATGGGCGGCGCGGGCGGCATGCTCGGCCGCAAGCAGCCGCCGAAACCGGTCGAGCTGGAGGGCGGCAAGCGCACCACCTTCGAGGACGTCGCCGGCATCGACGAGGTCGAGGGCGAACTCAACGACGTCGTCGACTTCCTGAAGAACCCGCAGGCCTACCGCGAGATGGGCGCCAAGATGCCCCGCGGCGTGCTCCTCGCGGGCCCGCCCGGCACCGGCAAGACCCTGCTCGCCCGGGCCGTCGCGGGCGAGGCGGGGGTGCCGTTCTTCTCGGCCTCCGCCTCCGAGTTCATCGAGATGATCGTGGGCGTCGGCGCCTCCCGGGTCCGCGAGCTGTTCGCCGAGGCCCGCAAGGTCGCCCCCGCGATCATCTTCATCGACGAGATCGACACCATCGGCCGGGCCCGGGGCGGCGGCTCCGGGATGGGCGGGCACGACGAGCGCGAGCAGACCCTCAACCAGATCCTCACCGAGATGGACGGCTTCACCGGCTCCGAGGGCGTCATCGTCCTCGCCGCCACCAACCGCGCCGACGTCCTCGACCCGGCCCTCACCCGGCCGGGCCGCTTCGACCGGATCGTCCACGTCAACCCGCCCGACCGGGGCGGCCGCGAGGCCATCCTCAAGATCCACACCCGGGAGATCCCGCTCGCCCACGACGTCGACCTGGAGCACGTGGCCCGGACCACCCCCGGCATGACCGGCGCCGAGCTCGCCAACCTCGCCAACGAGGCCGCCCTCCTCGCCGTCAAGCGCCAGCAGCGGGCCGTCACCCAGTCCGATCTGTCCGACGCCCTGGAGAAGGTCCAGCTCGGCGCCGAGCGGCCGCTCGTGATGCCCCTGGAGGAGCGGCGCCGCACCGCGTACCACGAGAGCGGCCACGCCCTTCTCGGCATGCTCCAGCCCGGCGCCGACCCGGTCCGCAAGATCACCATCGTGCCGCGCGGCCGGGCCCTCGGCGTCACCCTGTCGACCCCCGACGCCGACAAGTACGCCTACACCGAGGACTACCTGCGGGGCCGGATCATCGGCGCCCTCGGCGGGATGGCGGCCGAGCAGGTCGTCTTCGGCGTCATCACCACCGGCGCCGAGAGCGACCTCGAACAGGTCACCAACATCGCACGGGGGATGGCCGGCCGCTGGGGCATGAGCGAGCGCGTCGGCCGCCTCACCGCCATCCCGAGCGACGCCCAGCAGGCGTACGGGCTCTCGGCCGCCCCCGCGACCCTCGACACCGTCGACGAGGAGATGCGCCGCATCGTCGACGAGTGCTACGAGAGCGCGCTGCGGCAGCTCCGCGAGCACCGCGACCAGCTGGACGCCCTGGCCGAGGCCCTCCTGGCCAACGAGACCCTGGAGGAGGACGCGGCGTACCGGGCGGCGGGCATCCCGCGCCTGAGGAAGGAGGACTGAGGCGGGTGCGGGCTGGGGCGGCTCACGGCACCCGGGCCGGAGCGGGCGCCCTTCGGCGCCGGGCCCGACGGCGCCGGGGCGAAGGGGGC
This sequence comes from Streptomyces sp. NRRL B-24572, assembly GCF_002156145.1. Taxonomy (NCBI): domain Bacteria; kingdom Bacillati; phylum Actinomycetota; class Actinomycetes; order Kitasatosporales; family Streptomycetaceae; genus Streptomyces; species Streptomyces sp. NRRL B-24572. The sequence goes on from NZ_MWIG01000385.1 coordinate 1,590, forward strand.
CCAACGGTGCCGGGCCGACGGCGCCGGGTCGGAGCGGGTCCCTTCGGCACCGGGTCCGAGCAGGCCCGACGGCACCGGGTCCGAGCAGGCCCCCTACCGCACCCGGGCGACCACGTACCGGAAGACGTTCGGCATCCACACCGTCCCGTCCGGGCGGACGTACGGGGCGAGTGCCTCCTCGATCTCCTTCTCCACCTGCGCGGGCTCCGTCGCCCGGACCGCCTCGTCGAAGACGCCCGTCGACAGCAGCCCGCGCACCGCGCTGCCCTCGTTCGCGTACCCGAAGGGGCACGCCACCCGGCCCGAGCCGGCCGGCCGCAGCCCCGCCCCGGCCACAAGCGCGTCCAGGTCGGGCCCCGGCGCGGGCCCGCGGTCCGCGAGCCGGGCCGCGATCCGCAGCACCGGTTCCGTGGCGCACCGCTCCGGCGGCCCCCACCCGGCGAGCACGACCGCCGTGCCCGGTTGGGCCGAACGGGTGAGAGCCCGGAGCCCGGGGAGGATCTCGTCCGTCGCGTGGAAGGCCGTGATCACGTCGTACGTGACGGACTCCGGCGGCTCCTCGGTGATCGTGACGCCCTCCGGCAGCCGCTCCCTGGCCAGCTCCACGCGCGCGTGGTCCCGGTCCGCGCCGGCCACCCGGGCGCCCCGCGCCGCCGCCATCAGGAGGGCCAGGCCCGAGCCGCAGCCCAGGCCGAGCAGGCGGGACCCCGCGCCCACCCCGAGGCGGTCGTACACCGCCTCGTAGAGCGGGACCAGCATGCGTTCCTGGATCTCGGCCCAGTCGCGCGCGGGGTGGTGCGGGACGAGCGTAGGTGTCATGGAAAAGCGCCCCAATCCGTGCTCGGACGACAGCCCCCCGTAGTCAGGGAACTGCGCTTCCCCGGCCGCGTCCAGTGCTCGCACCGGACCGATTCACCCGGGAGAGGGGCGGTGCGCCGCCTTGCGCACGGACCCGGTAATGTCCTCGCAACAGTTCCCCGGGCCGTTCCGGCCTCCAGGGGGCGCGCGCATCGCGGCCACGCGCCGGGGCGTATGCGCCACTAGGCGCCGACTTGACGTTCTCTGCGTGACTTCTCCGCAGATCGGGGGCACTGGCCCACGTCGGGACACATCAAGGCAACTGACGGGTACGTGCAAAATATTTGGGATGCCCCGGAATGGAACCCGGGGGCACTCCGGCTCGTTGTACGCGACGTGAGCACGACACCCCCTGTTCTCGCCGCAGAGCTGGCACAGGCGTGGGCCGACATTCAGCGGCACCACCCCGAGCTGCCCGATCTTGCCGCGCCCGAGTCCCTGATCGGAGAGTCCTCGTCCGCCTGTGGCGCCGAGCTCTCCTTCGAGCGACTGCTCCACGAGGCAGTCCACGGCATCGCCGCCGCCCGAGGTGTCCGCGACACCTCCCGCGCCGGCCGCTACCACAACCGCAGATTCCTCGCGATCGCCGAGGAGATGGGCCTCGACCATCCCGAGGAGCCGCACGCCAGCAGCGGCTTCTCCCTGGTCACGCTCAACCCCGAGGCCCGGCGCCGCTACCGGCCCACCATCGAGCGGCTCCAGCGCGCCCTCAAGGCGCACACGGTCGCCACGGCCGCCGACACCAAGCGCTCCTTCCGCGGACCGGCCGCCCGGCACGGCTCCTCGGGCGGCGGCGTGCGCGTCAAGGCCGTCTGCGACTGCGGGCGGAACGTGCGCGTGGTGCCGTCGGTGCTCGCCCAGGCCCCGATCGTCTGCGGCGGCTGCGGCAAGCCCTTCCGCATCCCCGAGACAGTGGGCGCTGCCAACTGAGTCGGCGGCGTGTGGCACAATGGCTAGCTGTACTCGACAGTCGCATAGGACCCCTCTCTCCTCCGGCTGACGCGTCCATCGGGCATCCGAGTACCGCAACCCCACGTGGCATCTCAAGTGCCCAACCACGTCAAGACCAGGAGACACCACTCCAGTGGCAGTCAAGATCAAGCTCAAGCGCCTCGGTAAGATCCGCCAGCCGCACTACCGCATCGTCGTCGCCGACTCGCGCACCCGTCGTGACGGTCGCGCGATCGAGGAGATCGGCCTCTACCACCCGACGTACAACCCGTCGCGTATCGAGGTCGACTCCGAGCGTGCGCAGTACTGGCTGTCCGTCGGCGCCCAGCCGACCGAGCCGGTTCTCGCCATCCTGAAGCTCACCGGTGACTGGCAGAAGCACAAGGGTCTGCCGGCCCCCGAGAAGGCTCTGCTCGTCCCGGCCACCAAGGAAGCCAAGCGCGCCTCGTTCGACGAGTTCGCGAAGGCCCTCGAGGGCGGCGACGACAAGGGTGAGGCCATCACCCCGAAGGCCAAGAAGGCCGACAAGAAGGCGGACGAGGCCGAGGCCGCGTCCACCGAGTCGACCGAGGCCTGATCATGCTCGAGGAGGCTCTCGAGCACCTCGTGAAGGGCATCGTCGACAACCCCGACGAGGTGCAGGTCGCCTCGCGCAACCTGCGCCGGGGCCGCGTGCTGGAGGTCCGGGTCCACCCCGACGACCTCGGCAAGGTGATCGGCCGCAACGGCCGCACCGCGCGTGCGCTGCGCACCGTCGTGGGCGCCATCGGCGGCCGGGGGATCCGCGTCGACCTCGTCGACGTGGACCAGGTCCGCTGAGCAGGTCGGCAGCATCACCTTAGTTGTGCCGGCACGGGCCGGGGAGGGCTGAAGAGCCCACCCCGGCCCGTTGTCGTACGTACGAGCTGTGTGACAGGAGAGTGTGGAGCAGTGCAGTTGGTAGTCGCGCGGATCGGCCGCGCCCACGGCATCAAGGGCGAGGTCACCGTCGAGGTGCGGACGGACGAGCCCGAGCTGAGGCTCGGCCCCGGTGCCGTACTGCTCACGGACCCGGCCTCCGCCGGGCCGCTGACCATCGAGAGCGGCCGCGTCCACAGCGGCCGGCTTCTGCTGCGCTTCGAGGGCGTCCGCGACCGCACCGCCGCCGAGGCCCTCCGCAACACCGTCCTCATCGCGGAGGTCGACCCCACGGAGCTGCCCGAGGAGGAGGACGAGTACTACGACCACCAGCTGATCGACCTCGACGTCGTCCTCGCCGACGGCACCGAGATCGGCGTGATCACCGAGATCTCCCACTTGCCGTCCCAGGACCTCTTCATCGTCGAGCGCCCCGACGGCACCGAGCTGATGATCCCCTTCGTCGGGGAGATCGTCACCGAGATCGACCTGGAGGAGCAGCGGGCCGTGATCGACCCGCCGCCCGGCCTGATCGACGACCGCGCCGAGATCGTCTCCTCCCGGGACGACGGCGCCTCCTCCGAGGGCGAGGGCGAGGAGTCGGCATGAGGCTCGACGTCGTCACGATCTTCCCCGAGTACCTCGAACCGCTGAACGTCTCCCTCGTCGGCAAGGCACGCGCGCGCGGACAGCTGGACGTCCATGTGCACCACCTGCGCGACTGGACGTACGACCGGCACAACACGGTCGACGACACCCCGTACGGCGGCGGCCCCGGCATGGTCATGAAGACCGAGCCCTGGGGGGACGCGCTCGACCAGACGCTCGCCGACGGCTACGAGGCCGGCGCGCACGGACCGGTCCTCGTCGTCCCCACCCCCAGCGGCCGCCCCTTCACCCAGGAGCTCGCCGTCGAGCTCTCCGAGCGGCCCTGGCTGATCTTCACGCCGGCCCGCTACGAGGGCATCGACCGCCGCGTCATGGACGAGTACGCGACCCGGATGCCGGTCTACGAGGTCTCCATCGGCGACTACGTCCTCGCCGGCGGGGAAGCGGCCGTCCTCGTCGTCACCGAGGCCGTCGCCCGGCTGCTGCCGGGCGTCCTCGGCAACGCCGAGTCCCACCGGGACGACTCCTTCGCCCCCGGCGCCATGGCCAACCTCCTGGAGGGCCCCGTCTACACCAAGCCCCCCGAGTGGCGCGGCCGGGGCATCCCCGACGTCCTCCTCAGCGGGCACCACGGCAAGATCGCCCGCTGGCGGCGCGACGAGGCCTTCCGCCGTACGGTCGCCAACCGGCCCGACCTCATCGAGCGCTGCGACCCGTCCGCCTTCGACAAGAAGGACCGCGAGATCCTCTCCATGCTGGGGTGGGCGCCCGAGCCCGGCGGCCGATTTTGGCGCAGGGTCGAGGGCGTGGAAGAATAGGCCGCTGTCGTCCGTCCGGCGCGCGCCCCTGCCACAGGGGGAACGACGCCGCCAGAAACGGACGACGCCCCGAATCATTCGAACGTACCGCTGATGACCTGTGGCATCAGCGAGGAAAGAGACCTCCATGGCCTCCCTGCTCGACCAGGTCAACGCGGGTTCGCTCCGCTCCGACCTCCCCGCCTTCCGCCCGGGCGACACCGTCAACGTGCACGTCCGCGTCATCGAGGGCAACCGCTCCCGTATCCAGCAGTTCAAGGGCGTCGTCATCCGCCGCCAGGGCTCGGGCGTCTCCGAGACCTTCACGGTCCGCAAGGTCTCGTTCTCCGTCGGCGTCGAGCGCACCTTCCCGGTGAACTCCCCGATCTTCGAGAAGATCGAGCTCGTGACCCGCGGTGACGTCCGTCGCGCCAAGCTCTACTACCTGCGCGAGCTGCGCGGCAAGGCTGCCAAGATCAAGGAGAAGCGCGACCGCTGAGCCCCGGCTCCCGGCACGCCCACCGCTTCCGACTCCTCGCACAGGCAGGCCGGATAGGCTCTGCCAGCGATGGACACCGAAGCACAGCACACGGAGCGCGACCCCTCTTCCGACACGGATTCGTCCGGTACGGAGGAAGGGTCGCGCTCCGCGCGCGTTTCCGGCGACTCCGGACGCGCACCCGAGGACTCCGCACGGGGTTCCGATGACTCCGCACGCGGTTCCGAGGAGACGGAGCGCACCCCCTCCTGGCGGCGCACCGCCCTCGTGGGCGGCGCCTGCGTGGTCTTCCTGCTGCTCCTGAGCCACTTCGTGATCCAGCCGTTCCTGATCCCCAGCGGCTCCATGGAGCCGACGCTCCGGGTCGGCGACCGGATCCTCGTGAACAAGCTGGCGTACCGTTTCGGCAGCGAGCCGGCCCGGGGCGACGTCGTCGTCTTCGACGGCACCGGCTCCTTCGTACGGGAACAACCCCGGGGCAATCCGGTCACCGGGCTCCTGCACGACGGGGCGGCCGCCCTCGGGCTCGCCGAACCCGACGAGACCGACTTCGTGAAGCGGGTCGTCGGCGTCGGCGGCGACCGGGTCGTCTGCTGCGACAAGGACGGCCGGCTCACCGTCAACGGCGTCCCCGTCCAGGAGCGGTACGTGATGCTCGGCGACCGGCCCTCCAGTGTGCCCTTCGACATCGTCGTCCCGCAGGACAGGCTCTGGGTCATGGGCGACCACCGCAGCCAGTCCAGCGACTCCCGCGACCACCTCGGCAACCCCGGCGGCGGCATGGTCCCCGTCGACAAGGTCGTCGGCCGCGCCGACTGGATCGCCTGGCCCTTCGGACGCTGGTCCACCGTGCCCGGAACCGACGCCTTCGACGCCGTACCGGCCCCGCCGGCCGGTGGACACGGGGCGGGGGCCCATGGGTAGCCGAGGTCGCGGTCGCTCGTCCGCCGGGACCGACCACGGTCCCGCCGCCCTGCCCGGACGGGCCGAGCGCCGCAGACTGGCCCGCAGGGTCAGACGGCGCCGGCAGCGCTCCGCGGTCCGGGAGATCCCGATCCTGATCACCGTGGCGGTGCTGATCGCGCTCGTCCTCAAGACCTTCCTGGTCCAGGCGTTCGTCATCCCCTCCGGTTCCATGGAACAGACGATCCAGATCTCCGACCGGGTCCTCGTCGACAAGCTCACGCCCTGGTTCGGCTCCCGCCCGCAGCGCGGCGACGTCGTCGTCTTCAAGGACCCCGGCAGCTGGCTCCAGCAGGAGGCCGCGCCGCCCGCCGACGACCCCGTAGGCATCAAGCAGGCCAAGCAGGCCCTGACCTTCATCGGACTGCTGCCCTCGGCCGACGACCGGGACCTCATCAAACGGGTGATCGCCGTCGGCGGCGACACCGTCCGCTGCTGCGGCGAGGACGGGCGGATCAGCGTCAACGGCGTGCCGCTGGACGAGCCGTACCTGCATCCCGGGAACCCGCCGTCCAAGATCCCCTTCGAGGTGAAGGTCCCGCAGGGCCGCATCTTCGTCATGGGCGACCACCGCTCCGACTCGGCCGACTCCCGCTTCCACCTCGACGAGGAGGGCCACGGCACCGTCTCCGAGGAGCAGATCGTCGGGCGGGCCGTGGTGATCGCCTGGCCCTTCGGGCACTGGCGCCGCCTGGAGGAACGGGAGACCTTCTCCGCCGTACCGAATGCCAGTGCGGGTTCCGGGACCGCATCCGATCTTTCGCATAGTGTGTCCCAGCGGAATCTGAACGGATTGCCCGGGCTCCCGACCCCTGCGGAACTTCTGCTCGTTATGGGAGTGGTGGGCCTGTCCCTGACCCGGGGCGGGCGTTCGCACGGACTGAGGAGTGGATGTGGGGGATTTGGCCGTCGGCGCACGATCCGGACACGATGGGCCCGAGGAGAGGGCCGACGGGGCCTTCGGCGATGACACGACGGGTGGCGACGTGACGGGTGACGAGCAGGCGCAGCCGCCGGGCGGCGGCACGCCGGGCGCGGGTGACGACGAAGCGGCGGGCGGGCCCGGCAGGGGCCCGAAGAAGCAGCGCTCCTTCTGGAAGGAGCTGCCCCTCCTCGTCGGCATCGCCCTGGTGCTCGCCCTGCTGATCAAGACCTTCCTGGTGCAGGCGTTCTCGATCCCCTCGGAATCGATGATGAACACCCTCCAGAAGGGCGACCGGGTCCTCGTCGACAAGCTGACCCCCTGGTTCGGCTCCGAGCCCGAGCGCGGCGAGGTCGTCGTCTTCCACGACCCGGGCGGCTGGCTGGAGGGCCAGGAGACCCCCAAGCCGAACGTCGTGCAGAAGTTCCTCAGCTTCATCGGCCTCATGCCCTCCGCCGAGGAGAAGGACCTCATCAAGCGCGTCATCGCGGTCGGCGGCGACACCGTCTCCTGCAAGGAGGGTGGCAAGGTCGTCCTCAACGGCGTGGCGCTCGACGAGAGCGCGTACCTCGCCCCCGGCGCGGTGCCCTGCCAGGACTCCTTCGGCCCGATCAAGGTCCCCGAGGGCCGGATCTGGGTCATGGGCGACAACCGCCAGAACTCCCTGGACTCCCGCTTCCACCAGCAGCTCCCCGGCGGCGGCACCGTCTCCAACGACGAGGTCGTGGGCCGCGCCGTCGTGGTCGCCTGGCCGGTCACCCGCTGGGCCACGCTCCCCGTGCCCGACGTCTTCGACCAGCCCGCCCTCAACAAGGCGATGACCGCCGCCCCCGCCGGCGCGGTCGGTCTGGCCGGAGCGCTCCCGCTCGTGCTGTGGCGCCGGAAGAAGCAGGCCGCACGGCATACCGCCGAGTAGCGACCCGCGGGTAGGGTGCCGTCCCGGACCGTCGACAGGCCTACGGTCCGCCGACAGACCTACGGGGTGCGCACATGAGCGGAACCATACGGACCAAGGACGGCCACGGCCGCCTCGGCAGCGTGCTGTCGGGGCTGGCCGTGGCCGTCGGCTGTGTGCTCTTCCTCGGCGGATTCGTCTGGGGAGCCGTGCTCTACCAGCCGTTCACCGTCCCCACCGACTCCATGACCCCGACCATCGACGTCGGGTCCAAGATCCTCGCCGAGCGGATCGACGGGGACGAGGTGCGGCGCGGTGACGTCGTCGTCTTCAAGGACCCCCTGTGGGGCGCCTCGCCCATGGTCAAGCGGGTCGCCGGCGTCGGCGGCGACACCGTCGCCTGCTGCGACCGCGACGGGCGGCTCACCGTGAACGGCACGCCCGTCGCCGAGCCGTACCTGCGGCCCGGGGCCGACGGCCGGACCGTCGCCTCGGGGCAGGAGTTCTCCGTGACCGTCCCCAAGGACAGCCTCTTCCTCCTCGGCGACGACCGGAACGTCTCGCTCGACTCCCGCACGCACCTGGAGGACGCCGGACAGGGCTCCGTGCCCCGCTCCATGGTCGTCGGCAGGGTCGACGCCGTCGTCTGGCCCGCCAAGGGTCTCCTGGAGCCCGCCACGGGCTTCGCCGGACTCCCGGGCGGCAGCTCGCGACCGGGACCGTTCAAGGCGCTCCTCACGGCGATCGCGGCCGGCACCGCGCTGATCCTCGTGGGCTCCGCGTACGGTCCGGTGGCGCGCCTCCTGACCCGCCGCCGGCCCGAGGGGCCGCGACCGGGCGTACGGGAGAAGGTGGGGGCATGACGGACACGGCTGCGGGGGCGGGGCTCGTCGCGCGGCAGGTCGCGAGGGTCGTGCTGCTCGACCCGGACGACCGCATCCTGCTCCTGCACGGCTACGAGCCCGAGGACCCGGCCGACACCTGGTGGTTCACCCCGGGCGGCGGCCTGGAGGGCGACGAGACCCGGGAGGAGGCGGCGCTGCGCGAACTCGCGGAGGAGACCGGCATCACCGAGGTCGACCTCGGCCCCGTGCTCTGGAAGCGGTTCTGCTCCTTCCCCTTCGACGGACGCCGCTACGACCAGGACGAGTGGTACTACCTGGCCCGCACCCGTAGGGCCGAGGCGGAGCCCCGGCCGCAGGCCCTCACGGAACTGGAGACCCGCAGCCTCGCGGGCCTGAGATGGTGGACCTCCGCCGAACTGTCGGCGGCCCGTGAGACGGTGTACCCGACCAGGCTCGCCGAGCTGCTGCGCACGCTGCTCGACGAGGGACCTCCGAGTGCACCGCTGGTTCTCGCCCCGGAAATCGTTTAGGGGCGCGTACGACTGGCGCACAATAGGGGGACGCACGGCTGAAGGGGAACATGCCATGAGCGCCGAGGACCTCGAGAAGTACGAGACCGAGATGGAGCTGAAGCTCTACCGGGAGTACCGCGACGTCGTCGGGCTGTTCAAATACGTGATCGAGACCGAGCGGCGCTTCTACCTCACCAACGACTACGAGATGCAGGTGCACTCGGTGCAGGGCGAGGTCTTCTTCGAGGTCAGCATGGCCGACGCCTGGGTCTGGGACATGTACAGGCCCGCCAGGTTCGTCAAGCAGGTCCGCGTCCTGACCTTCAAGGACGTGAACATCGAGGAGCTCAACAAGAGCGACCTCGAACTGCCCGGCAGCTGACCCGGCCCTCACCCCCAGGAGTGAGGGAGTTTTCCACAGCCTCCCGCCCGTCCACAGCGCCGCACGCGGCCCGCCGCACTCCGTCACAGTCGGTGACGGAGGTGGTACCGCATGAACAGGACCCAAGCCCTCGGACGGTACGGGGAGGAGCTGGCGACCCGCCGGCTCACCGCGACCGGCATGCACATCCTCGCCCGCAACTGGCGCTGCGGCCGGACCGGCGAGATCGACATCGTCGCCCGCGACGGCGACACCCTCGTCATCTGCGAGGTCAAGACCCGACGCGACGGCGACTACGAACACCCGATGGCCGCCGTCACACCGCGCAAGGCCGAGCGGCTCCGCCGCCTCGCCGACTGCTGGCTCGACCGCAGCGACAGCCCGGCCCCCGCCGGCGGCGTCCGCATCGACCTCGTCGGCATCGTCCTGCCGCGCAAGGGCGCCCCCGTCCTCACCCACGCCCAGGGGGTGGCCTGATGGGATTCGCCCGCACCTGCTCCGTCGCCCTCGTCGGCGTCGAAGGCGTCGTCGTCGAGGTCCAGGCCGACCTCGAACCCGGCGTCGCCGCCTTCGCCCTCGTCGGCCTCCCCGACAAGAGCCTCAGCGAGAGCCGCGACCGGGTCCGCGCCGCCGTCGTCAACTCCGGCGCCGAATGGCCCCAGAAGAAACTGACCGTCGGCCTCAGCCCGGCATCCGTCCCGAAGGGTGGCTCCGGATTCGACCTGGCCGTGGCCGCGGCAGTCCTCGGTGCCGCCGAGCGGATCGACCCGCGGGCCATCGCCGACCTCGTCCTCATCGGCGAACTCGGCCTCGACGGGCGCGTCCGGCCCGTCCGCGGCGTCCTGCCCGCCGTCCTCGCCGCCGCCGACGCCGGATACAGCCAGGTCGTCGTCCCCGAACAGACCGCCGGCGAGGCCTCCCTCGTGCCCGGCGTCTCCGTCCTCGGCGTCCGCAGCCTCCGCCAGCTGATCGCCGTCCTCGCCGACGAACCCGTCCCCGACGAGGAGGCCGCCGAGGAAGGCCGGCCCGACTCCATGCTCGCCGGACTCCTCGTCCCCGGCGCCGGGATCGGCACCGGGCTCGCCGCCGATCCCGCCGAAGGACCCGACCTGGCCGACGTCGCCGGCCAGCACCGGGCCCGCCTCGCCCTGGAGATCGCCGCCGCGGGCAGCCACCACCTGCTCCTCTCCGGTCCGCCGGGCGCCGGAAAGACCATGCTGGCCGAGCGCCTCCCCGGCATCCTCCCGCCCCTCACCCGGCAGGAATCCCTGGAGGTCACCGCCGTCCACTCCGTCGGCGGCATCCTCCCGCCGGGCGAACCCCTCGTCCGCCGCGCCCCCTACTGCGCACCCCACCACTCCGCCACGATGCAGTCCCTCGTCGGCGGCGGGAACGGCCTTCCCAGGCCCGGCGCCGTCTCCCTGGCCCACCGAGGAGTGCTGTTCCTGGACGAAGCCCCGGAGTTCTCCAGCAAGGCCCTCGACGCGCTCCGCCAGCCCCTCGAGTCCGGGCACGTCGTCATCGCCCGCGCCGCCGGCGTCGTCCGCCTCCCCGCCCGCTTCCTCCTCGCCCTCGCCGCCAACCCCTGCCCCTGCGGACGGCACACCCTGTACGGCGCCGGCTGCGAATGCCCCGCCTCCGTCGTCCGCCGCTACCAGGCACGGCTCTCCGGACCCCTGCTCGACCGCGTCGACCTCCGCGTGGAAGTCGAACCCGTCACCCGCGCCGACCTCCTCGGACAGGGCGGCCGGGGCGAGACCACCGCCACCGTCGCCGCCCGCGTCCACGAAGCCCGGGCCCGCGCCGCCGCGCGCCTCGCCGGCACCCCCTGGAGGGTGAACAGCGAGATCCCCGGACACGAGCTGCGCACCCGCTACCTCGCCGCACCCGGAGCCCTCGCCACCGCCGAACGCGACATCGAACGCGGACTGCTCACCGCCCGCGGCCTCGACCGCGTCCTCCGCGTCGCCTGGACCGTGGCCGACCTGACCGGCCACGACCGGCCCGACGGCCAGGACCTCGCCCTCGCCCTCGAACTGCGCACCGGCGTCGCCCGCGGCGTGCCCGTCGGAGCGGGGGAGCGCGCATGACCACCACATCCGTGCCCACGGACGAGCGCCTGGCCCGCGCGACCCTCAGCCGCGCCGTCGAGCCCGGCGACGAGCACGCCGGCCGCTGGCTCCGCCGGTACGGAGCCACCGGCTTCCTCGACCGCCTCCTCCACACCGGGGAGGTGCTCGGAGCCTTCCCCGGCACCGGAGCCAAACGCATCGCCTCCTGGCGACAACGGGCCACCGCCGCCCGCCCCGGCCACGACCTCGACGCCGTCCACGGCCTCGGCGGCCGCTTCCTCGTCCCCGGCGACACCGAATGGCCACGTCAACTCGACGACCTCGGCGACGCCCGCCCCATCGGTCTCTGGGTCCGCGGCCCGGCCGACCTCCGCACCTGGGCCCTGCGCTCCGTCGCCCTCGTCGGCGCCCGCGCCTGCACCCCGTACGGCGCCCACACCGCCACCGACCTCGCCG
>NZ_MWIG01000386.1:0-6204 GCF_002156145.1 Streptomyces sp. NRRL B-24572
AGATCCCCATCTCGGCCGCCACATGAGCGACCGGACGGCCTGAGCAGACACGTTCGACCAGCAGTCTCCTACCGAAGACGGTCAGCCGGGCATTACGGTGGGGCACGAAGACCTCCGTGCGGTGAGTTCCTAGACAGCTCCCACCACACCGGAGGTCTTCGCCATGTTCAAGACCAAACCAGTGTCAACAACGCTCGTGATCAATACACCTAGGGGGTGTCCTGCCCCTCCGGCGCGTGTCGCGGCACCGTGACCGTCACCCGGAGCCCGTGCGGCTCGTTCGGGGCGAAGGTGATGTCTCCGCCGCCCGCCGTCAGCAGGACGCGCGCGATGGAGAGGCCGAGGCCCGAGCCCTTGACGTTCTGGTGCCGGCCGGAGCGCCAGAAGCGGTCGCCGACGCGGACGAGCTCCTCCTCGGTGAGGCCGGGCCCGTGGTCGGCGACGACGACGGCGACGGCCGCCCGGTCCGGGACGACGGTGACCGTGACCGACTCTCCGGCGGGGGTGAACTTCAGCGCGTTGTCGATCACGGCGTCGAGGGCGCTGGAGAGGGCCACCGGGTCCGCCCAGGCGGTGACCGCCCCGCACTCCCCGGCCAGGTCGACGCCCTTGTCCTCGGCGACCGGCCGCCAGGAGGCGACCCGCTCGGCGGTGAGCGCGCCCACGTCGGTGAGGCTCGGCTCGGCCGCCACGTGCTCGGCGAGCGCCAGGTCGAGGAGGTCGTCGAGGACCTGCGCGAGGCGCTTGCCCTCGGTCCGTACGGAGGCGATCTCCTCGTTGCCCTCGGGGAGCTCCAGGGCGAGCAGCTCGATCCGCAGGAGCAGCGCGGCCAGCGGGTTGCGCAGCTGGTGGGAGGCGTCGGCGACGAAGGCCCGCTGCTGTTCGAGCGCGTCCTCGACGTTGTCGGCCATCTCGTTGAAGGAGCGGGCGAGGCGCCGCAGTTCGGGCGGTCCGCCGGTGGCGGCGACGCGGGAGTTCATCCGTCCGGTGGCGATGTCGTGGGTGACAGCGTCGAGGACGCGGACCGGGCGGAGGACCCAGCCGGTGAGCCGGAAGGCGGCGCCGACGGCGAGGAGCATCGCGGCGGCCTCGCCGGCGAAGATCAGCAGCCAGCCGCGCAGGATGCGGGAGCGGAGCTGTCCGGTGGGCGAGTCGGTGACGACGACGGCGACGACGTCCCCGTCGCGGACGACGGGCGAGGCGATGGCGAGCCGGGCGTCCCGCTGCCAGGGCCAGACCTGCGGCGGATCGTGGCTGCGGCGCCCGAGGAGCGCCTCGTTGAAGGCGCGCCTGCCCTCCCCGTCGTACGGGACGACCCAGTCCTCGGGGGCGGCGGCCATGGAGCGGTTGTCGCGGTAGAAGACCCCGGCGCGGATGTCGTACACGTCGTGGTAACTGGCGAGTTCGCCGCCGAGGGTGGTCTGCCGCTCGTCCGTACCGGGGCTGCTCTCGCTGACGAACTGGGCGAGGGCGGCGAAGCGCGCGGCGTCGTCGAGGCGGTCGACGACGACCCGCTGCTGCTCGGACGCGGCGAGGCTGGCGGCGAGCGGGAAGCCGAGGGCGAGCAGCACGCCGGCCATCAGCACGATGAGCAGCGGGAGGAGTCGGGTGCGCACGTCAGGGGCCGTCCGGAGGGGGTTACGCGGCGGGGGCGACGAGGCGGTAGCCGACGCCGCGCACGGTCTCGATCAGGGCGGGCATCCGCAGCTTGGAGCGCAGGGAGGCGACGTGCACCTCCAGGGTGCGCCCGGTCCCCTCCCAGCTGGTGTGCCAGACCTCGCTGATGATCTGCTCGCGACGGAAGACGACTCCGGGCCGCTGGGCGAGGAGGGCGAGCAGGTCGAACTCCTTGCGGGTCAGCGGGACGCTCTCGCCGTCGACGCTGACCCGGCGGGTGGGCAGCTCGACGGTGACGGGGCCGAGCCGCAGCAGGGTGCCGTCGGCGGCCCCGACGGTCTCCTCGGCCCCCGTACTGCGCCGGCTGACGGCGTGGATGCGGGCGAGGAGCTCGCCGGGGTCGTAGGGCTTGACGACGTAGTCGTCGGCTCCGAGGTTGAGCCCGTGGATCCGGGAGCGCACGTCTCCGCGCGCGGTCACCATGATCACCGGGGTGGTGGTGAGCTTCCGGATGCGGCCGCAGACCTGGTAGCCGTCCTGGTCGGGCAGGCCGAGGTCGAGCAGGATCACCCCGTACGAGGGCCGCTCGCCCTGCGCGGTGGGCAGGACGGCCTGGAGCGCCTCCTCGCCGTTGCGGGCGTGCGTGACCATGAAGCCGTGCCTCGCGAGGATCGCGGAGAGGGCGGCGGCGACGTGGTCGTCGTCCTCGACGAGCAGCAGTCGCATGCGTACCTCCTCCGTGAAGTTCTCGGGTCCTTGGTTCTGCCGATGGCGGCTCTCTGTGTACCAGGTGCCACCAGGGCATGAACACCGAACATGGGTGTCACAGTCAAGTGTCCCCCTGTTACGCCGACGTTTCCGTTATGGACCCGGTACGGCGCGGGGCGTCACCTTCACACGCTGTGTCCGGTTGCGGCCGTATCGTTATCCTCAATTTCCGCTCAGATGTGATGACGCTCATCACATCGGGTCTCTAGTCTCCTCCCAACCGAGGAGGACGGAGCAAGAGGCCGATGAGCGGAGAGTCAGTGTCCAAGGTTCTCGAGGACACCCCGCGCGCCGCGGACGACCTGGTCGTACTGTCCGATGTCAACAAGCACTTCGGCGCGCTGCATGTCCTCCAGGACATCGATCTGACGATCACCCGCGGCGAGGTCGTGGTCGTCATCGGACCGTCCGGGTCCGGCAAGTCGACGCTGTGCCGCACGATCAACCGGCTGGAGAGCATCGACTCCGGCACCATCACCATCGACGGCAAGCCGCTGCCGCAGGAGGGCAGGGAGCTCGCCCGACTGCGGTCCGACGTGGGCATGGTCTTCCAGTCCTTCAACCTCTTCGCGCACAAGACGGTGCTCGAGAACGTGATGCTGGGTCAGATCAAGGTCCGCAAGACGGAGAAGAAGGCCGCCGAGGCCAAGGCCCGCGCCCTGCTCGACCGGGTCGGGGTCGGCACCCAGGCCGACAAGTACCCCGCCCAGCTCTCCGGTGGTCAGCAGCAGCGCGTGGCGATCGCCCGCGCCCTCGCGATGGACCCGAAGGTGATGCTCTTCGACGAGCCGACCTCGGCCCTCGACCCGGAGATGATCAACGAGGTCCTGGAGGTCATGCAGCAACTGGCCCGGGACGGCATGACGATGGTGGTCGTCACCCACGAGATGGGCTTCGCCCGCTCCGCCGCCAACCGCGTGGTCTTCATGGCCGACGGGAAGATCGTCGAGCAGGCTTCGCCCGAGGAGTTCTTCAGCAACCCGCGCAGCGACCGGGCCAAGGACTTCCTTTCCAAAATCCTTCACCACTGAGCTGGCCGACGACCTAGTCTTCCCAACTCACGCCTACTCAAGGGACTTTCCTCCATGAAGCTTCGCAGCGTCTCCGCCGCCGCCGCGGCCGCCGTCGTCCTCGCCCTGACCGCCACCGCCTGTGGCAGCGGCTCCGACTCCGGCAGCAACGGCGACAAGATCAACATCGGCATCAAGTTCGACCAGCCGGGCCTCGGCCTGAAGACCCCGGACGGCAAGTACGCCGGCTTCGACGTCGACGTCGCCACGTACGTGGCCAAGGAGCTCGGCTACTCCGAGGACAAGATCAACTGGAAGCAGGCGCCCAGCGCCGAGCGCGAGAACCTGATCAAGAACGGTGACGTCAAGTTCGTCGTCGCCAGCTACTCGATCAACGACAAGCGCAAGAAGGAGGTCGACTTCGCGGGTCCGTACTTCCTGACCCACCAGGACCTCCTCGTCCGCGCCGACGACAAGTCGATCACCAAGGTCGAGGACCTCAACTCCAAGAAGCTCTGCTCGGTCACCGGCTCGACCTCCGCGCAGAACGTCAAGGAGAAGCTCGCCCCGAAGGCCGACCTCCAGCAGCTCGGCGGCTACTCCGAGTGCCTCACCGGCCTGGAGAACAAGGCCGTCGACGCCCTGACCACGGACGCCTCCATCCTCGCCGGCTACGCCTCGCAGAAGGAGCTCCAGGGCAAGTTCAAGCTCGTCGGCCTGAAGATGAGCGACGAGAACTACGGCATCGGCCTGAAGAAGGGCGACGACGAGCTGCGCGGCAAGATCAACAAGGCGCTGGAGAAGATGGTCTCCGACGGCACCTGGGAGAAGCTCGTCAAGAAGAACTTCGGCCCCTCGGGCTACCAGTACGAGCCCGCGCCGGCGATCCAGAAGTAACCCGCGCCTCCGTGGTGACGGCCGCCCCGCGCACGGGCGGCCGTCACACCGGCACCGGCCGCCGCCCACGCGGCGGCCTCCACACCGACCGACCACCAGGGGAGAGCGCGGGGCATCGTGTTCGACTTTCTTGATTCCGGGCAGTACGACCTGCTCGGCGCCTTCTGGGTGACGGCGCAGCTCGCCCTCTACTCGGCGCTCGGCTCGCTGATCTGGGGCACGGCCCTGGTCGCGATGCGGGTCAGCCCGGTCCCGCTGATGCGGGGCTTCGCCACCGCGTACGTGAACGTCGTGCGGAACACTCCGCTGACGGTCGTCCTCGTCGCCTGCCTGCTGGGCCTCAACCAGACCCTCGGCGTCGCGCTCGGCGCGGACCGCTCCGAGAACATCGGCTTCCGCCTCGCCGTCCTCGGTCTCGTCGCCTACACCGGCACCTTCGTCTGCGAGGCGCTGCGCTCGGGCATCAACACCGTGCCGCCGGGCCAGGCCGAGGCCGCCCGCGCCCTGGGCCTGAGCTTCACCCAGGTCCTCCGCCTCGTGGTCCTCCCGCAGGCCTTCCGCGCCGCGGTGACCCCGCTCGCCAACGTCCTGATCGCCCTCACGAAGAACACCACCGTGGCGGCCGCGATCGGCGCCGCCGAGGCCTCGCTCCTCATGAAGACGATGATGGAGAACGAGGCCGACGCGCTCTTCACCGTCTTCGCGATCTTCGCCTTCGGCTTCATCGTCCTCACCCTCCCCACCGGCCTGATCCTCGGCTGGGCGGCCAAGCGACTGGCGGTGAAGCGATGAGCTCCGTCCTGTACGACACCCCCGGCCCGCGCGCGAAGCGGCGCAACGTCGTCTACACGATCGTCTTCCTGGCCGTCCTCGCCCTGGTGGCCTGGTGGGTGCTGGGAGCCCTGGGCGAGAAGCACCAGCTGGACGCGGACAAGTGGAGTCCGTTCGTCACCGACTCCGAGGTCTGGACGACGTACCTGCTGCCCGGCCTCACCGAGACCCTCAGGGCCGCCGCTCTCTCCATCGTGATCGCCCTGCCGCTCGGCGCGGCCCTCGGCATCGGCCGGCTCTCCGACCACCGCTGGGTGCGCGTGCCGGTCGGCGCGGTCGTGGAGTTCTTCCGCGCCATCCCGGTCCTGCTCCTGATGATGTTCGCGAGCGCCGTGTACCGCGAGTTCACGACCGTCAGCTCCGACTTCCGCCCGCTGTACGCGGTCGTCACCGGCCTGGTGCTCTACAACGCCTCCGTCATCGCCGAGGTCGTCCGGGCCGGCGTGCTCTCGCTGCCCCGGGGCCAGGGCGACGCGGCCGTCGCGCTCGGCATGCGCAAGGGCCAGACCATGCTGTACGTCCTGCTGCCGCAGGCCGTGGCCGTCATGCTGCCCGCGCTGGTCAGCCAGCTCGTCGTCATCGTCAAGGACACCGCGCTCGGCGGCGCCCTGCTCGGCTTCGCGGAACTGCTCAGCCAGAACCGGCAGATCACGGCCAACTACGGCGCCAACACGATCGCCACCCTCACGGTCATCGCGCTCATCTACATCGCCATCAACTTCCTCCTCACCACCCTCGCGGGCCGCCTGGAGAGGCGGCTGCGGCAGGGCAGGAAGTCCCCCTCGGCGACCATCCCGGCCCAGGCCGGAGCCCCCGAGGCGCAGTCGGAGGCCGTCAGCGGCGCCTGACCCCGCAGGGGTCCGTGGGACCACAGGGGTGGGCCGGAGCGGCACCGACTTCAGGTCGGCCGCACCGCGCCCACCCCGTCGCTTGACGCGGGCACCCTCAGTGGGTTGCATACGGTCTGTGATCAACCACCGGGCTCGTGCCACACTCGGATGTGCTGCCCCCATGACCGTCCGGCCTACAGGAGCCGCGCCCACGATGATCACCGGGTCCACGGCGCGGCTCCTGTAGGCCG
>NZ_MWIG01000387.1:0-13720 GCF_002156145.1 Streptomyces sp. NRRL B-24572
GTCCCGCTCGACCCCGAGGTTCCGCTCGACCCCGAGGTCCCGCTCGACCCCGAGGTCCCGCTCGGCCCGGGCGTCCGCGATTTTCGGACAGAAGTGTTGATTCCGCCTCTTTCCGTACTTACCATGGAGTTACAGATGATTTCGAACTAGCATTCGAATCAAGACTTCGGCCGTGTGGGTGCACGTCTTGCCGGTGAGGACCTGAATCCCGTCCATCCCCAAGCCCACCCCGAACCGCCGTCGAATACGCCAGAGGAGCATGGCGTGAACACCTTCACCTTCGTCCCCGCCACCAAGGAACAGGCCAAGGCCCGCATCGCGCTCACCGGGCCCACCGGATCGGGCAAGACCTACACCGCACTCGTCATCGGCACCGCGCTCGGCGAGCGGATCGCCCTCGTCGACACCGAGCACGGCAGCGCCTCCAAGTACGCCGACGAGTTCGACTTCGACACCCTCCAACTCACGACGTTCGAGCCGCCCGCGCTCGTCGACGCCCTCGCGGTGGCCGCCCACGACGGCTACGACGTCGTGATCGTCGACTCGCTCTCCCACTTCTGGTCCGGTGCCGGCGGGATGCTCGAGCAGGTCGACAACGCGGCGAAGCGCACCGGGGCGGGCAACAGCTTCGCCGGCTGGCGGGAGGCCCGCCCTCTGGAGCGGGCGATGATCGACGCCCTGCTCGCCTATCCCGGCCACCTCATCGTCACCATGCGGACCAAGACCGAATACGTCGTGGAGACCGACGACCGCGGGCGCAAGGTGCCCCGCAAGGTCGGGCTCAAGCCCGAGCAGCGCGAGGGCATCGAGTACGAGTTCGACGTCGTCGGCGACCTCGACCACGAGAACACCCTCGTGATCTCGAAGTCACGGGCGAAGCCGCTCTCCGGGCTCGTGATCCGCAGACCGGGCGTGGAATTCGCCGAGGCCGTCCTCGACTGGCTCAACGCGGGCAAGCCCACCCCGAGCGCGTCCGACTACCTCGCGACCGCCCTCGATCCGAACACCACCTACGAGGATTTCCACCTCCTCTACGAGGAGGTGCGCCGGCACAACCTGCTCGCCGCCGCCGTCCTGGACCCCGACGGGGCATCGACCACGCTGGGCGAGATCATCGTGCGCCGCGGCACCGCGGCGAAGAAGGAGAAAGAGGCGGGGAAGGGGATCGAGCAGGAGGACGAGGCCGCATGAACCTCAAGGACCAGGCCACCAAGGTCGCCGTGCTCCGGGTGCTGCGCGACGAGGTGGAGGACGAGTACCAGGCCACGCGCCGCGAGGTCCTCGACGGGCTGCGCGCGGCCCGTGCCGAACTCGGCCTCAAGTCGATACGGGTGACCCTGCCGGACGGCATCCCGGTCGCCACCATCACGCTCATCGACCCCCAGTCGACGGTCGTGGTCGCCGACGAGGCGGCCTTCACCGCCTGGGTGGCCGAGACCCACCCCGGCGAGGTGGAGACGCTCGTCCAGGTGCGCTCCGGCTGGCAGCGGGAATTCATCGCCCGGCTCGCCCGCTTCGCCCCGGTCGCCGACCCGCGCACCGGCGAGGTGATCCCGGGACTGGCGGTGGCGTCGGCCTCCGAACCGCGTTCGTTCAGCCTGCGGCCCGTGCCCGGCGGAGCGGAACGGATCGCCCGGGCCTGGCACACCGGCGAGATCGACCTGCGCCGGCTGCTCGTCCTCGGCGGCGGTGAGCCGTGATGACCACCGCCACGGCGTGCCCCGACAGGGACTCGCCCGCCACCCTGTGGTTCCTGATCTCACGAGCCGGTCACCTCGGCTGCGGCCGCTGGAGCCTCGGGAACGACGGACGGCTGTACTGCGCCTGCGGGACCGTCCTGTACCAGTACCGGCGGCCGGCGGACGGGGCGGGAAGCAGGGCACCGGTGCCGCCCGGGAAGCCCTCCCGCGGAAGAGAGGATCGGATGACACCGGCCGATACCGCGGGTCTCGCCGCCCTGGTCGCGGCGATGTGCCCCTCGATGCACCTGGAAGAGACCACGACGGACGCCTGGCACCTCCTGCTCGCCGACCTGGACGTCGCCGATACGCGGGAGGCCGTGATCCGGCTGGGCCGCCGGCAGTCCCACATCGACCCCGCCGACATCCGCACCGAGGTGCGCGCCATCCGGGAGGAGCGGCTCGCCCGCGACCCGCTGCCCCTCCCGTACGCCGACCCGGACGACCCGCGCCGCTATCGCGCGGAACTCCTGGCGATCGTGACCGCGCTCGCCTCGGGGCAGCGCGTCAAGCGGACGCCCGCCGTCCCGGCCCAGCCGCCCCCCGCTCTCGCCAGGCACTCGAAACACGCCCTCCACGTCCACGCCCTCCACGTGCCGTGCCCCTGGTGCCGGGCCGCCGCAGGCCGTCCTTGCACCATTCCCCGGCTCGGCATCCCGCTGAAGAACGCTCCGGCCCACGTTTCGAGACTGACCGCGGCGGGGCCCGTCGAACGAGAAGAGAAGGGGGACCGGGCGACGAGCCTGAAGGCGCCCCGAAACGGCAGCGCCGCCGTCGGCCGGCCGACTCCCCCGTCCATGCGCGAGGAGGACCCGTCATGACCGGCGAGACCGTCGTCACCGTCGTCGGCAACCTGACCGACGACCCCGAGATCCGCATCACTCCGTCAGGCGACACGGTCGCGCACTTCACCGTCGCCTCCACCCCCCGCACCTTCGACCGGCAGACCAACGACTGGAAGGACGCCGACACGCTCTTCCTGCGCTGCTCGGCCTGGCGGCAGACGGCGGAACACGTCGCCCAGTCCCTGACCCGCGGTACCCGCGTCATCGTCCAGGGGCGGCTGCACCAACGGACGTACGAGACCAGGGAGGGCGAGAAGCGGACCGTCATCGAGCTGGAGGTCGGCGAGATCGGCCCCTCCCTGCGCTACGCCACCACGACGGTCGCCAAGACCTCGCGCGCGAGCGTCCCCGACGGCGCCCTCTTCGACGCCGCCCCCTCCGCGCCGAACGGCGCACCGAGGGTTCCCCACGGCGACGAGAGCGCCCCCGACGAGAGCGTCACGCATCCCTTCTGACCCGGTCGGAGCACTGCTGGGTGATCGTCATGACTACCTGCCTTCCCGGCGACCGGGCCCGGCTCGAGGACTGGACCCCGGAAGCCGCCCTCGGCCTGGTCTGCACCGCCTGCCACCCCGAATACCGGGACGACGCCTTCCCGGTCCGCTCCCCGGTCCGCCCGGACGCCCGCGTCGAGACGCTCCCGGGCGAACGCGGGGAGGCACGGGGCCCCGTGGAGACCCGCGGGACCGCGGTCCCGGAGGCGTCCCCACGAACCACCGCGCCGGCGGCCCGGGCCGCCGACCGCGCCGACACACCCCAACCCACCCGAGGCGGACGCCATGCGAGAACAGGACCGTGAAAGGGCGCTCGAGTTCGCCCTCGCCCAGATCGAGAAGCGGTTCGGCCGTGGCTCGGTCATGCGCCTCGGCGACGACCCCTGGGCCCCCATCGAGGTCATCCCCACCGGGTCCGTCGCCCTCGACGTCGCCCTGGGCGTCGGCGGTCTGCCCCGCGGCCGGATCGTGGAGATCTACGGCCCGGAGATGAGCGGGAAGACCACCATCGCGCTGCACGCCATAGCCAACGTGCAGCGGACCGGCGGGACCGCGGTGTTCATCGACGCCGAGTACGGCCTCGACCTCGACTACGCCAAGAACCTCGGCGTCGACGTCGACAACCTCATCGTCTGCCAGCCCGACACCGGCGAGCAGGCCCTCGAGATCGCCGACACGCTGGTCCGCTCCGGCGCCGCCGACCTCATCGTCGTCGACTCCGTCGCCGCGCTCGTCCCGCGTGCGGAGATCGAGGGCGAGATGGGCGCCTCGCACGTGGGTCTCCAGGCCCGCCTGATGAGCCAGGCGCTGCGGAAGATCGCCGGCGCGCTCAGCCAGTCCGGGACCACCGCGCTCTTCGTCAACCAGCTCCGCGAGAAGATCGGCGTGATGTTCGGTCCCCCGGAGACCACGCCCGGTGGCCGCGCCCTGAAGTTCTACGCCTCGGTGCGCCTCGACATCCGCCGCATCGAGACCCTCAAGGACGGCACGGAGGCGGTCGGCAACCGCACCCGCGTCAAGATCGCCAAGAACAAGGTCGCCCCGCCGTTCAGGCAGGCCGAGTTCGACATCGTCTACGGCCGGGGCATCAGCCGCGAGGGCGAGCTGATCGACATGGGGATCGAGCACGGCTTCGTCCGCAAGGCGGGGGCCTGGTACACGTACGAGGGCGACCGGCTCGGCCAGGGCAAGGAGAACGCGCGGAACCTGCTGCGGGACCGCCCCGACCTCGCCAACGAGATCGAGAAGAAGATCAAGGAGAAGCTGGGCATCGGGGCGCGGCCGAAGGAACCGGCGGCGGAGCCCGGCGCCGATGCCGTCCCCACCGTCCCCGCCGAGTTCTGACCCGGCCCGGTCGCTTCCGGGGCGGGCCGGGGGACGGCGCGCCGACGCCCGGGCCGGGGAGGACCTCGATGTCTCCGGCTCCGGGCCGTCCGCTTGATTGCTGCCCTCGGTCGCCCCTATCCTGAGTTTGTGCCGCTACTAAACAAAGTACGGACGGCCATATCGGGGGGTCCCGGCGGAGACACCGCCACCCGCTCCCCGTCCCGCCTCCGCTCCGCCCTGACCCTCTTCTTCGCCCTCGACGGCTTCCTCTTCGCCGGCTGGGTCGTCCGCATCCCCGCCGTCAAGCAGCAGACCGGTGCCTCCGCCGGCGACCTCGGCCTCGCCCTCCTCGGCGTGTCCGCCGGCGCCGTGATCACGATGACGCTGACCGGCCGGCTCTGCCGTCGGTACGGTTCCCACGCCGTGACGGTGGCCACCGGCGTCCTCCTCTCCCTGTCGGTCGTCCTTCCCGCGCTCACCCGCTCCCCGCTCGCGCTCGGTCTCGTCCTGCTCGTCTTCGGCGCCGCGTACGGCGGGATCAACGTGGCCATGAACAGCGCCGCCGTGGACCTCGTGGCCGCGCTGCGGCGGCCGGTGATGCCGAGTTTCCACGCCGCGTTCAGCCTCGGCGGCATGCTCGGCGCGGGCCTCGGCGGGCTGCTCGCCGGGAGCCTGTCCCCGACCGCCCACCTCCTCGGCCTCGCCGTCGTCGGCCTGGCCCTGACGGCCGTCGCCGGGCCCGTGCTCCTGCGTCACCCCTCCCCCGTGCTTCCCGAGACGCTTCCCGCGGCGACCGCTCCCGGGACGCGGGCGGCCGGGTCACGCCGTACGGTCCTCGTCTTCGGTGTCATCGCGCTCTGCACGGCGTACGGCGAAGGCGCGCTGGCCGACTGGGGCGCCCTCCACCTCGCGCAGGACCTGCACGCCCACCCGGGCCTGGCGGCCGCCGGGTACTCCGTCTTCGCGCTGGCCATGACCGCCGGGCGCCTCTCCGGCACCGCGCTGCTCGAACGGCTCGGACAGACCCGCACCCTGGTCGCGGGCGGTTCCCTCGCCGCCCTGGGCATGCTGCTCGGCTCGCTCGCGCCGAGCGTCTGGGCCACTCTCCTCGGCTTCGCCGTCACCGGTCTCGGCCTCGCCAACATCTTCCCCGTCGCCGTGGCCCGCGCCGGCGCGGTCGCCGGTCCCGGCGGGGTGGCGACGGCCTCCACCCTCGGTTACGGGGGCATGCTCCTCGGTCCGCCCTCGATCGGCTTCCTCGCCGACTGGCTCTCCCTGCCGGTGGCCCTCACGACGGTCGCCGTCCTCGCCGCCGGTGCGGCCGCCATGGGCTACGGGGCTCGCAACGCGGGTGCGAGCCGGGAGAGTTGACCTCGGGCTGCCAGAATCCACCCCATGAACGATCTGAAGAACACCGAGTACATCGACGTACTGGAGGCGGCCGGCCGCGGTCTCGCGGACGCGGCCGCCGAGGCCGGGACCGACGCCGAGGTGCCGACCTGCCCGGGGTGGCGGGTCCGGGACCTCCTCCGGCACACGACCATGGTGCACCGCTGGGCCACGACCTTCGTGGCCGAGGCGCGCACCGCGCCGGACAGGGACCTCGGCGAGACGACGCTCGACGGGGAGGAGCTGCTCGCGTTCTTCCGCGAGGGGCACGCCGGCCTGGTCGCCGCGCTCCGCGCCGCCCCCGAGTCGCTGGACTGCTGGGCCTTTCTCCCGGCGCCGTCCCCGCTGGCCTTCTGGGCGCGGCGGCAGGCGCACGAGACGACCGTCCACCGCGCGGACGCCGAGTCGGCGCTCACGGGCACCCCGGGGCCGGTCGCTCCGGCGATCGCCGCCGACGGCATCGACGAGCTGCTCGCCGGCTTCCACGCCCGCGACCGCAGCCGGGTGCGTACGCCCGGGCCCCGGACCCTGCGGGTGCGGACGACGGACACCGGTGACGTCTGGACCGTGCGCCTGTCGGCGACCGAGCCGCCCCGGACGGCGCGGGAGGACGAGGGCGGGGACGTCGACACGGAACTGAGCGGCCCCGCCGATCAGTTGTACCTGACCCTCTGGAACCGGCTGCCCCTCGACGCCGTGACCGTGACCGGCGACGGGGAACTCGCCCGGCTGTGGCGGGAGACCTCGGCGATCTGAGCACCCCCGGGAGGCGCGCGACCGGGCCCTCAGCCCAGCCAGCCGGGGCGCACCAGGCCCGACTCGTAGGCGAGGACGACGAGTTGGGCGCGGTCGCGGGCGCCCAGCTTCACCATGGCGCGGCTCACATGGGTCTTGGCGGTGAGCGGGCTCACGACCAGGCGGCGGGCGATCTCCTCGTTCGACAGGCCGATCCCCACCAGGGCCATCACCTCCCGCTCCCGCTCGGTGAGGGCGCCGAGCGCGGCCGTGGCCGCCGGGGCCTTGGAGCGGGCCGCGAACTCCTCGATGAGCCGGCGGGTGACGCCCGGGGAGAGCAGCGCGTCCCCGTGGACGACGGCGCGCACGGCCCGCAGCAGCTCCTCCGGCTCGGTGTCCTTGACCAGGAAGCCGGAGGCTCCGGCGCGGATCGCCTCGAAGACGTACTCGTCGAGTTCGAAGGTGGTCAGCATGACGACCCGGACCTCGGCGAGGTCCGGGTCGTCGGTGATGCGCCGGGTCGCCTCCAGGCCGTCGAGCCGGGGCATCCTGATGTCCATGAGGACGACGTCGGGGCGCAGGGCGCGGACCCGCTCCACCGCCTCGTCGCCGTCGGCGGCCTCGCCGGCCACCTCGATGTCGGGCTGGGCGTCGAGCAGCGCGCGGAACCCCGCCCGTACCAGCGACTGGTCGTCGGCGAGCAGGACACGGATCACGGGGTTCTTCCCTCCGGGCGCAGCGGGAGCAGGGCGTGGACGCGGAAGCCGCCGTCCGGGCGGGTGCCCGCCTCGATGGTGCCACCGAGGGCGGCGGCCCGCTCCCGCATTCCGGCGAGTCCGCTGCCGCTGCCGCCCGCCTCGGTGCCCGTGGCGGGGCCGTCGTCGTCGACGGTCAGCTCCAGGCGTCCGGGGCCGTGTCCGATGCGCACCCGGGCGGTACGCGAACCGGAGTGGCGCACCACGTTGGTGAGCGCCTCCTGCACGATCCGGAAGGCGGCGAGGTCGGCGGATGAGGTCTCCAGGTTCTGCTGGAGGGCGGTGAGCCGGCCGCCCCCGTCGAGGTCGACCAGGAAGCGGGTGGAGTCGCCGAGGTAGACGACCTCCGCGACCGTGCCGGCGGCGGTGGCGTGCCCGGGGTCGCCGGACGCCTTGTGGTCGGGGAGGATCCGGATCTTCTCCGGCCGGATGCTGTACGTGCCCGACGCGCCGACCACCCGCTGGGCGGCGTCCCCGCTCAGCAGGTTGGAGGTCCCGACGAAACCGGCGACGAACGGGGTCGCGGGGCGCTCGTAGATCTCGGCGGGAGCGGCGACCTGTTCGATCCGGCCCTGGTGGAAGACGGCGATCCGGTCGCTCATCGTCAGGGCCTCCTCCTGGTCGTGGGTGACGAACACGAAGGTGATGCCGACCTCGCGCTGGATCTCCTTGAGTTCGACCTGCATCCGCTCGCGGAGCTTGAGGTCGAGGGCGCCGAGGGGTTCGTCGAGCAGCAGCACACGGGGGCGGCCGACGAGCGCGCGGGCCAGGGCGACCCGCTGGCGCTGGCCGCCGGAGAGCTCGGCGGGCCGGCGCTTTCCGAGACCGTCGAGGCCGACCTGGGCGAGGGCGGCCCGGGAGCGCACCAGGCGCTCGGCGCGGGGCACGCCGCGGACCTTGAGGCCGTAGGCGACGTTCTGCTCGACCGTCATGTGCGGGAAGAGCGCGTAGTCCTGGAAGACGGTGTGCACGTCCCGCTCGAAGGGGGCGAGCCGGGTGACGTCGCGGCCGGCGAGTTCGACGGTGCCGGCGCTCGGCGTCTCGAAGCCGGCGATCATCCGCAGCACGGTCGTCTTCCCGGAACCGGAGGGGCCGAGCATCGAGAAGAACTCGCCGTCCGCGATCTCCAGGTCCACCCCGGCCACGGCCTCGGTCCGGCCGTAGGTCTTGCGCAGTCCCGTCAGCCGGATCGCCATTCCCTCCATGGGCGGGAACCTTTCTGGTGCGGTGGAGCGTTGTTCGGACGTGGGCGTAAACATATGAAGTCATAGTTCAAATCTCAAGACCCCTTTAAGGTAAAGCCTGAGTCAACGCTCGACACGAGGTGGTTAACCGTGAGACCGAACGGCAGGTCGGACGACGGCGGCGGCGCGGCCGGGACGGATCCGGCCCGCAGGGCCGTCTTCACCCCCGTCGACACCCGGGCCCGGGTCGACACCGTCGTCCGCCGCATCGGCGACGCCATCGAGCTCGGACTCCTCGCCGACGGGGAGCAGTTGCCCGGCGAGACCGAACTCGCCGGACAACTCGGCGTCTCCACCGTCACCCTCCGCGAAGCCCTCATGGCCCTGCGGCAGCAGGGCCTCGTCACCACCCGCAGGGGCCGCGGCGGCGGCAGCTTCGTCACCCTCCCCGACAATCCGCCCCAGGAGCGGCTGCGCGCCCGCCTCGCCGACTGGTCCACCGAGGAGCTCCGCGACCTCGGCGACCACTGGGCCGCCGTCTCCGGCGCCGCCGCCCTGCTCGCCGCCCGCCGCACCCAGCCCGGAGACCTGCGCCCCCTCACCCGTACGGTCGAGGAACTCGCCGCCGCGGGAGACCCGGCGACGCGCAGCCGCCTCTACGGCCGTTTCCACGTCGAGTTGGCCGCCGCAGCCCAGTCCGCCCGCCTCACCCGCGAGGAGATCGCCCTCCAGACGGACCTGGGCGCGCTCCTCTGCCTGGTCCTCGACGACCCCGTCCATATCGGCAATGTGTCGGATCGTCACCGCGCCGTGATCTCCGCCGTGCAGGATGAGGCCGACGAGCGGGCCAGAACGCTCGCCGAGACGTGCGTACGGGAGTCAGTGGGGCGGCTGATCGCGCTGCGCCTCGGTACCCCCGGCCACGCACCCGAGCCTCGTCCCGAGGAGGACACGCATGGGCAGGAGCACCGGGCTCGCGGGCCCCGCGGGGGCCGTCACTGACCCGGGCAGGGTCGACGGGGCCGTCGGCCGGGTACGGGACTCGGACCGGGGCGACCGGGCCGTCCGCAGCGTCCGCGACTCGGACCGGATCGACGAGGCCGTGAGCCGCGTACGGGACCCGGACCCGGTCGACGAGGTCGTCCGCCGTGTACGGGACACCCTCGAAGAGGTCTTCGCCGCCGTCGCCGAGACCGGCGCCGACACCGGGGCCCTGCTCGCCGACGTGTCCGGGGCCGGGCGCGAACCCGTCGCCGCCGACCTGGCGGCCCTGCGTCCCGGACTGCGCGCCCTGCTCGCTCGCCACCCGCTCGTCTCCGGCGTGGGCTTCGTCGCCGCGCCGGGCCTCCTGGCCGACGTACCGGGCTGTCTCGAGTGGTGGCAGCGCGGCTCCGACGGAGCCGTACGGCCGCTCCTGCTCGACCTCGACCCGAAGCACTCCGCCTACTCCGACTACACGCACTGGGACTGGTACACCCTGCCCCGCGAGACCGGGCGCCGGGCCGTCGCCGGGCCCTACGTGGACTACCTGTGCTCCGACGAGTACAGCCTCACCCTCTCCGCGCCGGTCGAACTCGGCGGCCGCTTCACGGGCGTGGCCGCCGCCGACGTCTACCTGCGGCACTTCGAGGCGGCCGTGCTGCCCATGCTCCAGCGACTGCCCGCACCGGCCAGGCTCGTCAACGCGCGCGGCCGGGTCGCCGCCTCCACCGACCCTGGCCATCTCGCCGGATCCCTCACCAAGGGCCCCGACTTCGCCGCCGTCCTCGCCGGGCCGCCCGCCGAACACCGCGCCGACGGCCTGCGTCTGCTGCCCT
The DNA here is from genome assembly GCF_002156145.1 of Streptomyces sp. NRRL B-24572. Classification (NCBI taxonomy): domain Bacteria; kingdom Bacillati; phylum Actinomycetota; class Actinomycetes; order Kitasatosporales; family Streptomycetaceae; genus Streptomyces; species Streptomyces sp. NRRL B-24572. The sequence goes on from NZ_MWIG01000387.1 coordinate 10,285, forward strand.
GCGGCGGCACCCCGCTGGTCCTGGTCACGGCCGACGACTGAGCCGCTTCCGGCCGCCGCGACGACGCGGTCGACCCGACAGGGGTCACGGGCCGTGGAAACCGGCCGACACGAGGGCGCCGTCTGCGAGGGCGGGGCTGTCAGCCGTCTCCGTCGGGACGCGTCGGCGGGCGCTCAGGTCGGGACGCGTCGGCGGGAGCTCAGGCCGGGGCGCCGAGATGGGCGTCCTCGCCCAGACGGTCGGGAAGGCCGAAGAGCGGGAAGAGGCGGTCGGTGTCGCGGAAGGCCGTGATGCCCGTGACGCGGTCGCCGGAGAACTCGACGACCTGGAGCGCCCAGGGCTCGTAGCCCGCCCCGTCCGGCCGGGGGCGGTACTGGCCGAAGGCCGGAGTGCCGTTCGCCGCGGTCGGGACGAGACGGGAGCCGCGGCAGCCGACGGCGGGACCGGTCAGCCACGCCTGGATGTCGGGGACTCCGCGCATCCACTTCGCGTACGGCGGCAGGCACAGCGTCGCGTCGACGTGGAGGAGCATGCCCAGCTCCTCCATGTCGTAGCGGGAGAAGGCCCGGGCGTACCGCTCGGCCAGCACCCGCCGGACGGGCTCGGACGGCGTGGGCGCGGGGTCGTCGGAGGAGCCCCGGCGCGCGGCCAGTGTCGTACGGGCCCGCTGGAGCGCGCTGTTGGCCGAGGCCACGGTGGAGCCGTGCAGATCGGCGACCTCACGGGCAGAGAAGCCCAGCACGTCCCGCAGGATCAGGGTCGCCCGCTGCTTGGGCGGCAGATGCTGCAGCGAGGCGACGAACGCGAGGCGGACCGACTCGCCCGCCGCCGCTGCCGCCTCCGGATCACCGTCCGGGCAGGGCCCGATCCACAGGGCGGCATCCGTCGGGGCGCCCGGCGGCACGGCTCCGTCCGCCGGACCGGAGAGGTCCATCGGCAACGCCCGCCGCCGGCCGGACGCGAGGGCGTCCAGGCACACGTTGGTCGCGATCCGGTACACCCACGACCGCGGCGACGACCTTCCCTCGAACCGCCCGAGGTTCCGCCACGCCCGCACCAGGGTCTCCTGGACCGCGTCCTCGGCCTCGGCGTACGACCCCAGCATCCGGTAGCAGTATCCGGTCAGCTCTCCCCGGTACCCCTCAAGGCCCTCCGCCGTGAGCCCCGCGCCGCCGTCCCCCATGCCGTGCCCCCTCAGTGAGTAAGCCCCAGGATGCTGACCTGGGGTTCCACCCTAAGAGATCACAGACTCGCCATGAGGCCGTCGAGCGGTGCCGGTACCCGGTCGGCGTCGAGGGCCTCCACCAGGAGGGTGCCGTAGCGGATCTTGCGGCCCTTCTTCGTACCGAGGAAACGCCGCAACTGCTGATGCCGGGCCCGGCCGTGCTGCGCGGGCTGGCTCAGGAAGGTCTGCCAGGGGCGCAGGTCGCCCTCCGCCTCGATGATCCCCTCGACCGTCGCCGGGCCGAGCGCACGGATGAGCTCGTCCTCCAGGTCCGCCGTGCAGACGAAGAAGTCCCGGTCCGGCGCACCGGCCCGTCGGAGGCCCCGCTCGTAGAAGCCCCGCTCCCGTTCGTCGCACAGGCCGGTCAGGCGCAGGTCGAGGCCGGGCGGTCCGAGCAGTTCGGCGTAGCGGGCGATGCTCATCGCCCCGCCCATCGCCACCACGCACACGCCCTCCGCGGCGAGGTCCCGGCCGCGCCGCGCGGCCAGCGTCTCGACGGCGGCGAGGTCGCTCGGTCCTTCCAGGAGCACCGCCGTCCGCAGTCCCAGGCCCACGGCCAGCTCCCGCGCCGTGTCTCCGCCGTGATCGTCGACCGCCCAGCGGCCCATCTCGTTCTGGAACGCCCTCATGTCTGCCATGGGGCGAGTCTGCACGGCCAGGCACCCGTACGGCACCGAAATATCGGGCTCTCAGTCGTTCACGGCCGTCAGCAGCACCACCGCGTCCTCCAGGGCCGTCAGCCCGTGCCGCTCCTTGGGGATCATCCGCAGCGTGCCCGCCGGCAGCTCCTCCGCCCACCCGGCCGCCGTCAGGTTCACCCGGCCCCGCAGCACCTGGAGGCTCGCGGCCGGCGGTGCGTTGTGCTCGTCCAGGGAGGTGCCCGAGGTGAGGGCGATGACGGTCTGCCGCAGCACCCCGTCGTGCATGATCCGGTGGGCGCTGCGCCCGTGCGGTGCCGTACGGGCCGCGGCCAGGTGTTCGTCGGCGAGGGCGGTGAGGTCCAGCTTCATGACTCTCCCTGCGGGATGCGCGGACGGATACCCCCAGCCTCCCGTGTGACGTCCGGGACGCAACTCGGGGCCGCCGGTCGCGCCGCGACCGTCACCACGAGCCCGGCCACGGCGACGCACGCCCCCGCGGCGAGCAGGGCGGCCGGCCAGCCGTGCGCCGCGTACAGCCAGGAACCGGCGAGGGAGCCGAGGGCCCCGCCGCCGAACGTGGCCAGCATGAAGACCGTGTTGACCCGGGCCGCCACCGCCCGGCCGATCCCGAAGATCCGCGCCTGGTTGGCCACCTGACAGGAGCTGACGCCGACCACGAGCAGGTTCGCCCCGGCCACCAGGGCCGCGGGGGAGTGCGGGGCGAGCCCCGCCACCGCGAGGCCGAGCCCCGCGCAGGCCAGCCCCCCGGCGTTCACCGCGGACGCCCCGTACCGGTCGGTGAGCGGCCCGGCCGCCGCGGAGAGCAGCGCCGCCGGCAGGGTCAGCACCCCGAAGAGGCCCGCGGCCCCCGGCCCGTACCCCAGTGGAGGGGCAGCCAGGTGGAAGGCGAGCACGGACCAGAAGACGCTGAACGCGGCGAAGACGCACGCCCCGAGCAGCGCCGAGATCCGCAGCTCCCGGTGGACCGCGAGGAGCCGGGGGAGCCCGGCCAGGAGCCGGACGTACGAGAGGTCTCCCCGCGACCCGAGGCGCTCGGGCAGCCCGCGGGGCAGGACGAGGAGCAGCGTCGCCGTCGCCGCGGCCGCCACCACGTAGGCGACCCGCCAGCTGCCGCTCGCGTCGGTCACCGCGCCCGAGACCGTACGGGACAGGGTCGAGCCCAGCGTCAGACCGAGGCCCACCAGGCCCACGACCCGGCCCTGTCGTCCGGGCCCCGCGAGCACCGCCGCCACCGGGGTGAGGATCTGCGGCAGCACCGTCGTGGTGGAGAGCGCGAGGGTCGCGAGCGTCAGGGTGACCACGTCGGGCGCCGCCGCGGCGACGAGCAGGGCGGCGCCGGTCAGGGCGAGCAGCACCGAGGTGAGGCGACGCAGCCGCGCGGAGTCGGCGAGCGGCACGAGCAGCAGGATGCCGAGCGCGTACCCGACCTGGGCGGCCGAGGCGATGAGCCCCGCCGTCCGCTCCGACACGTCCAGACCGCGCGCCACGGCGGCGAGCAGCGGCTGCGGGAAGTAGATGTTGGCGACGGTGACCGCCCCCGCCACGGCGA
>NZ_MWIG01000388.1:0-2805 GCF_002156145.1 Streptomyces sp. NRRL B-24572
GGCGGCACCCGCGCCGCCCAGGGAGAGTTCCCCTGGATGGTCAGGCTCTCCATGGGCTGCGGCGGCTCCCTGATCGCCCCTCAGATCGTCCTCACCGCCGCCCACTGCGTCAGCGGCTCCGGCGCCAACACCAGCATCACCGCCACCGCCGGAGTCGTGGACCTCCAGTCGAGCAGCGCCATCAAGGTCAGGTCGACCAAGGTCCTCCAGGCCCCCGGCTACACCGGCCAGGGCAAGGACTGGGCGCTGATCAAGCTCGCCAGCCCGATCACCTCGCTGCCCAACCTGAAGATCGCCGACACCACCGCGTACAACAACGGCACCTTCACCGTGGCCGGCTGGGGCGCCGCCCGCGAGGGCGGCGGACAGCAGCGCTACCTGCTCAAGGCGAACGTCCCGTTCGTCTCCGACGCCTCCTGCCAGGCCGCCTACGGCAGCGACCTCGTCCCCAGCGACGAGATCTGCGCCGGCTACAGCCAGGGCGGCGTCGACACCTGCCAGGGCGACTCCGGCGGCCCCATGTTCCGCAAGGACGACAACGGCGCCTGGATCCAGGTCGGCATCGTGAGCTGGGGCGAGGGCTGCGCGCGGGCCGGCTACCCCGGCGTCTACACGGAGGTCTCGACCTTCGCCGCCGCCATCACGTCCGCCGCGGCCACGCTGTAGCGGACCTGTCGCCGCCGTCACGCCCGGCCCACGGGGCCCGGACCCGGCGGCAACCGTGAACGGGTGCCCCGGAGCGGCCTCGGCTCCGGGGCACCCTCACGCTCACGCCGGGGCCAGCTCCATCGAGGAAGGCGCCCCGCCCTCCAGCTCCAGGACCCACACCTCGTTCGCGCCCTCCCGCAGTACCGGCCCCGGCACGAACAGCGCCTCCTGCGGGCCCGCCGACCAGTAGCGGCCCAGGCAGAAGCCGTTCACCCACACGAAGCCGCGGGTCGAGCCCGGCAGCCGCAGCCACGCGTCGCCGGCCCCGGCCACATCGAGCGCCCCCCGGCAGAGGCCCGGACCTGCGGGGACCGGGTCTGCGGAGGCCGGACCGAACGGCACCTTGCCGACCGCCGCCGCCTCGAAGGCGTCCAGACGCAGCGCCCGGGCCCGTACCCCGTGCAGATACTGCCGCTCGTGCCGTACGCCGCCGGTGATCCCCTTCGGCTCCGAGACCCGCGGCCCGTAGTTGACCCGGCCCAGCGACTCCACCCACAGGTCCACGAGCGCGGGACCCGCCACCGGCTCGGGAAGGAAGCAGTCCTCCTCGTCGAGCACCCCCGCCCGCAGGCCGTCGACGTACACCACCGCCCGGTCCCGCAGCCCCGTCACGCCCAGCGGGTACGGCTGCCGGGGGCCCGGCACCGCCACCCGGTAGCGGACAAGGCCCCGGTCCACCCCCAGTTCCTCGAAGGTCGGCGGCATCGGCGCCACCGTCTCCTCGCCGCCGAGCACCTCCAGGATCCCGTCCAGCGGCGCCCAGCCGTCGAACGTGCCCGACACCGGCGCCCCGAGCCGGGCCGGCGGCTCCGGCACCTCCGGCAGCGGCCCCTCCGCGTACCGGGCGAGGACCTCGCGGAAGGCCCAGTACTTCTCCGTCGGCCGCCCCGCCTCGTCGACCGGCGCGTCGTAGTCGTACGAGGTCACCGTCGGCCGCAGCGGACCGTCGTGCAGCTCGCCGTCCCGGTTCGCGCCCGCCCAGCCGCCGAAGTTCGTCCCGCCGTGCGCCATGTACACATTGACTGAGGCCCCGCACTCCAGGATCTCCCGCAGTGCCGCCGCCGCGTTCGTCGCGTCCCGTACGGAGTGCTCCGTGCCCCAGTGGTCGAACCAGCCGCACCAGAACTCCATGCACATCAGCGGACCCGACGGCTGGTGCCGGCGCAGCGTCGCGAAGCCCTCCCGCGCCCCCGAGCCGAAGTTCGCCGTCGCGAGCACCCCCGGCACCGAACCGCCCGTCAGCATGTGGTCCTCGGGACCGTCCGAGGTGAACAGCGGCACGCTCACCCCGCAGCCCCGCAGCAGCTCCGCCACCCACTCCAGATAGCCCAGGTCGGTCCCGTAACTCCCGTACTCGTTCTCCACCTGCACCAGGACCACCGGACCGCCCCGGTCGACCTGCCGCTCCACCACCTGCGGGAGCAGCCGCCGGAACCAGGACTCCACCGGCGCCAGGAACTCCGGGTCGAGGCTCCGCACCCGCCGCCCGAGCGGCCCGGTCAGCCAGTGCGGAAGCCCGCCGTTCTCCCACTCGGCGCAGATGTACGGACCCGGGCGCACGATCGCCCGCATCCCGGCCCGCTGCACCGCGTCCAGGAACCTGCCGAGCGCCTCCACGTCCGCGTACCGGCCGGGCTCCGGTTCGTGCAGGTTCCACGGGACGTACGTCTCGACGCAGTCGAGGCCCATCGCGCGCAGCATCCCGAGCCGGTGCTCCCAGTGGCCCTCGTGCACCCGGAAGTAGTGCAGCGCCCCCGAGAGCAGCCGCACCGGCCGCCCGTCGAGCAGAAAGTCCTCGTCACCCACAGCGAACGTGCTCATGGCCTCACCCTGGCCCCCTGGCGGCGGCACGGTCCATGGACAAAGATCGTCGCAGTTTGGACGTTAGAGGGAGCGGGCCGCGCGATGTACCACACCTGGATGCGTTACTTCACGCCCAGCCCCGTCCACCACCGCCTCGGCCTCGTCTGCCTCGGCGTCGGACTCCAGCACGGCACCCTGCCCACCGTCGGCCCGCGCACCCTCGACCACCACGTCGCCGTCGTCGTCTCCGCCGGCGGCGGCTGGTACCGGGGCGCCGACGGGCGCCGCACCACC
>NZ_MWIG01000389.1:0-11143 GCF_002156145.1 Streptomyces sp. NRRL B-24572
CCCCGCACACGCCCCGGCCGACGGAATCCAGCCGCTCCGTCGGCCGGGGCGTGTGCGGGGTCGGACCGTCCCGGGTGCGCCGTCCGCCCACCGCACCCCACGGGCCCATGCCACTCGCCGGCCCCGCCGGACACGGCAGGGCCTCCGCCAGGGCGGTCGCCCGCTCGAACCCGGCCGCCGACTCCCGCTCCCGGCCGAGCGCCACCAGGGCGTACGGCGCGCACCACCCGGTGTGCGAACCGGTGTCCCGCACCGCCGTCCCGGCGAGCTCGCGGGCCGCGTCCACCTCCTCCACCAGGAGGTGGAGTTCCGCGAGGTTCGCCCGCTCGAAGACCGTCGCCGTCCGATCGCCCGGGCGCTCCGCGAGCGCCGGCGCCCGGCGGCCCGTGTCGATCGCCTCCCGCAGCCGCCCCGCGCCCGTCGCGGGCGGTCGTCCAGCCGGATGCGGGCCCCGAGCGAGGGTGGGCATCCGCCAGTTCCAGGGGCGTACTCCTGTACAGGACCGACGTGGACAAGGCCCGGACCGGGGCGGCACGATCGAGCGACGCCGTGGCGTGCCCCCGGGTGAGACCGGGGGCACTCCGGCGGGCCCTGGCGCCAGAAAACTAACAGCGCTAGTTTGGGGCGGACGAGGAAGCGGCAACGTGAGGAGACAGCGGATGAAGGCCCACGACGCGATGTACATCGGCGGGGAGTGGCGCCCCGCCTCCTCCACGGACACCATCCCGGTGATCGACCCGGCGACCGAGCAGGTCATCGCCCACGTCCCGGCCGGCACCGCCGAGGACGTCGACGCCGCCGTCCGTGCCGCCCGCGCCGCGCTCCCCGGCTGGGCCACCACCCCGCCCGCCGAGCGCGGAGCCCGGATCGCCGCCCTCCGTGACGCGCTCGCCGCCCGCGCCGAGGAGATCGCCGCCACCGTCACCGCCGAGCTCGGCGCCCCGCCGCAGCTCGCCGCCGCCGTCCACGCCGGACTGCCGATCGCCGTCGCCGGCTCGTACGCCGAACTCGCCGCCACCCACCCCTTCGAGGAGAAGGTCGGCAACTCCACCGTCTACGCCGAGCCGGTCGGCGTCGTCGCCGCGATCACCCCCTGGAACTACCCGCTCCACCAGGTCGTCGCCAAGGTCGCCCCGGCCCTCGCCGCCGGCTGCACCACCGTCCTCAAGCCCGCCGAGGACACCCCGCTCACCGCGCAGCTCTTCGCGGAGGCCGTCCACGAGGCGGGCATCCCGGCCGGCGTCTTCAACCTGGTCACCGGCCTTGGCCCGGTCGCAGGGCAGGCGCTCGCCGAGCACCCCGACGTGGACCTCGTCTCCTTCACCGGCTCCACCGCCGTGGGCAAGAAGATCGGCGCCCTCGCGGGCGGGGCGGTCAAGCGGGTCGCGCTCGAACTCGGCGGCAAGTCCGCCAACGTGATCCTGCCGAGCGCCGACCTCTCCAAGGCCGTCGCCGTCGGCATCGCCAACGTCATGTCCAACTCCGGTCAGACGTGCAGCGCCTGGACCCGGATGCTGATCCCCGCCGACCGGTACGAGGAGGCGGTGGCGCTCGCCGCCGAGGCCGTCGCCAAGTACGTCCCCGGCGAGCGCGTCGGCCCCCTCGTCAACGCCAAGCAGCAGCAGCGCGTCCGCGGCTACATCGAGAAGGGCGTCGAGGAGGGCGCCCGGCTCGTCGCCGGCGGCCCCGAGGCCCCGCGCGAGACCGGCTACTACGTCTCCCCGACCGTCTTCGCCGACGTCACGGCCGACATGACCATCGCCCAGGAGGAGATCTTCGGCCCCGTCGTCTCGCTCCTGAAGTACGAGGACGAGGACGAGGCCCTCGCCCTCGCCAACGGCACCGTCTACGGCCTCGGCGGAGCCGTCTGGGGCGAGCAGGCCGAGGCCGTCGCCTTCGCCCGCCGCATGGACACCGGCCAGGTCGACATCAACGGCGGCCGCTTCAACCCGCTGGCCCCCTTCGGCGGCTACAAGCAGTCCGGCGTCGGCCGGGAACTCGGCGCGCACGGCCTCGCCGAGTACCTCACGACCAAGTCCCTCCAGTTCTGAGCGCAGAAGGAGCGAACAGCGTGATCCGCGCCGCCGTCCTGCCCGCCGTCGGCTCTCCCCTGGAGATCATCGGCATCGAACTCCCCGAGCCCGGCCCCGGCCAGGTCCGGGTCCGGCTCGCCGCCGCCGGGGTCTGCCACTCCGACCTCTCCCTGTCCAACGGCACCATGCGCGTGCCCGTCCCGGCCGTCCTCGGCCACGAGGGCGCCGGCACCGTCGTCTCCGTCGGCGAGGGCGTCACCCACGTCGCCCCCGGCGACGGCGTCGTCCTCAACTGGGCGCCGTCCTGCGGCAGCTGCCACCCCTGCTCGCTCGGCGAGGTCTGGCTCTGCGCGAACGCCCTGACCGGCGCGGCGAACATCCACGCCCGCACCGAGGACGGCAGGGACCTCCACCCCGGACTCAACGTCGCCGCCTTCGCCGAGGAGACGGTCGTCGCCGCGAACTGCGTGCTGCCCGCCCCCGACGGGGTGCCGCTCACCGACGCCGCCCTGCTCGGCTGCGCCGTCCTCACCGGCTGGGGCGCCGTCCACCACTCGGCCCGGGTCCGGAGGAACGAGACCGTCGCCGTCTTCGGCGTCGGCGGCGTGGGCCTCGCCACCCTCCAGGCGGCCCGGATCGCGGGCGCGTCGACGATCGTCGCCGTGGACGTCTCCCCGGAGAAGGAGGCGCTCGCGCGGGCCGCCGGGGCCACCGAGTACGTCGTCGCCTCCGAGACCACCGCCAAGGACATCCGGAAGCTGACCGGCGGCCAGGGCGTCGACGTGGCCGTCGAGTGCGTCGGCCGCGCCGTCACCATCCGCACCGCCTGGGAATCCACCCGGCGCGGCGGCCGCACCACGGTCGTCGGCATCGGCGGCAAGGACCAGCAGGTCACCTTCAACGCCCTGGAGATCTTCCACTGGGGCCGCACCCTGGCCGGCTGCGTCTACGGCAACTCGAACCCGGCCGAGGACCTGCCGGTGCTCGCCGAGCACATCCGGGCCGGCCGGCTCGACCTCGGCGCCCTCGTCACCGAGCGGATCACCCTGGACGGCATCCCGGGAGCCTTCGAGAACATGCTCGCGGGCAAGGGCGGTCGCGCCCTGGTCGTCTTCTGACCCCTGACGGTGCCCCCTGACGGACTGATGCCCGTACCGGCAGACCCACCGGTACGGGCATCCGCGTATCGGAGGACGCCGCGTCACAGATCCAGGACGAGGCGCCCGCCGCGCGAGCGCCCCACGCAGATCATCATCGTCGCCCCCGAGGCCTTCTCCTCCTCGCCGAGGACGGAGTCGTGGTGCTCGGGCGTCCCCGCGAGCACCTTCGTCTCGCAGGTGCCGCACCAGCCCTCCTCGCAGGAGTACGCGACACCCGGCACCACCTCCCGCACGGCGTCGAGCAGGCTCCGTCCGGGCTCCACGCGCAGGACCCGCCCGGTCCGCCGAAGCTCGACCTCGAAACCGCCCTCGCCGGGCGACTTCTCGACGGGGTCCGCCGCCCCGAACCGCTCCACGTGCAGCGGCCCGGCCCACCGCTCCTCCACCGCCCGCAGCAGCCCCTCCGGGCCGCAGCAGTACACGGCCGTCCCGGCGGGCTGCCCGGCCAGGACGGCGTCCAGGTCGGGCAGGCCCTCCGTGTCCTGCGGGACGAGCGTGACCCCGGGCAGGACGGAGAGCTCCTCGCGGTACGCCATGGAGGCGAGGCTCCGGCCGCCGTACAGCAGCGACCACGAACCCGGCGGCAGGGAGCGGATCATCGGAAGGAGCGGGGTGATGCCGATGCCGCCCGCGACGAACAGGTACCGCTCGGCGGGCACCAGCGGGAACCGGTTGAACGGGCCCCGCACCCCGAGGGGCGTGCCCTCCCCGACGGCGGTGTGGAGCTCCTCGGAGCCGCCCCGGCCCGCCGGTTCGCGCAGCACCCCCAGCCGGTACGCACTCCGGTCGGCCGGGTCGCCGCAGAGCGAGTAGTGCCGGACCGCCCCGGACGGCAGCGTCACCTCCAGATGGGCTCCGGGCTCCCAGGGCGCGAGGTCGGCGCCCGTGGGATCCGCCAGGAGCAGCCCCCGTACGCCTTCCGCTTCCTCGACGACCGACCGGACCGTCAGCCGGACCGTTGGCACGGACATCATCACCTCGCAGCTCGTGACGGCGGAAGGAGCGGCTCCGGCCACACCCGGCACAGGGCCCCGTACAGCACGGCGGCGACCACGAAAGAGGCCGGCAGGCTCAGGTCGACCCCGCCGGTGAGGCCCGTCAACGGGCCGGTGTACAGCGGGTTGTTCACCCACAGGACGCCCACGGCGGAGCCGATCGCGAAGGCCGTGACCGCTCTCGGGTTGACCCCGCCCGTGTACCAGTAGCGCCCGCCGCCGCCCGTGGCGAACGCGCGCAGCGCCTCCGCGTCGTACCGGCCCCGGTGGAGCACGTACCCGACGGAGAGCACGGCCGCCCACGGCGCGACGACCGTGAGCAGCAGCGTCACGAACGCCGACATGGCGTCCATGGCGTCGTACACCACCGCCCCGAGGTACAGCACGGCCGCCGCGAGCAGCGCGACCACCGTGGTCACGGCGGCCCGCGAGGAGCGCCAGAAGACCGAGTTGGCGGAGAGTCCGGCCGCGTACAGGCACAGACCGGCCTGCGGCAGGGTGCCCGCGAAGCCGAAGACGACCACCGCCACCGCGAACCAGCCCGGCACCGCGTCCGTCAGGCCCTGCAGCCAGGGTTCGTCGGGCACGGGGAAGAGCGTCGTCACGTACGCGCCGGTGAGCAGCGCGGCGAGACTGCTGAGGAACATCGAGATCCCGCTCGCCCGCACCACCCGGCCGGTGGGGGTGGAGGCCGGCATGTAGCGGGTGTAGTCGCCCTGGAAGGTGGCGTACGACAGGGGCACGGTCGCGGACGCGGTCGCCGCGAGCAGCCAGGTCTGAAGGGTGCTGTCCAGAGCCAGGCTCCCGCCGGCGTACCCCGCGTCGAACTCCGGCGCGAGCACGAGCGCGGTGCCGAGCAGGACCGCCCCGCCGGTGACCGCCGTGATCCGGTACGTGCGGACCAGCGTCTCGTGGCCGCGCACGGCGACGAGCGCGACCGCCGCCGCCGTCACGAACATCGCCACGGTCAGCGCGCCCGGACCCGTCGGCGTGTCGAGCAGTCGGTGCCCCGCGACCATCACGGCCGTGCCGCCCGTCCACACGGCGATCGCGAAGAAGCCGAGCGCCGTCACCACCGTGATGAGGTTGCCGACGACCCTGCCCCGCACCCCGAAGTGCGCCCCGCTCGCCACCGGATCGTTGGTGCCGGTGCGGACGCCGAACCGGGCGAGTGGCGCGAGCAGCGCCGTCCCCACGGCGACGCCCGCCGCGATCGCGGTCGCCGAAGCCCACCAGCCCAGGCCGAAGACCACGGGCAGCGCGCCGAGCACCACCGTGCCGAACGAGAACTGCGCGGAGGGCCAGATCCAGCCGAAGTCGGCCGGCGTCGAGGTGCGCTCCGCCTCGGGCACCGGTGCGATGCCGTCGTGGTCGACCGCCGCACGGGGCGGCGTCGCGGTGGACGCCGCCCCGGTCGGTGTGGTGGTCATGAGGCGCCCCCGGAGGGGACCTCGGGACGCTCGTCCTGGCCGGGCAGCACGTCGACCACCCGGAGGGCGGCGCAGGCCGCCCCCGAGATGCGTTCGCCGCTGGTCAGGTCGAAGGTCGTGTGGTGCAGGGGGCAGGTGATCCGCAGCCTGTCCCCGTCGACCCTGCCGTACTTGAGCCGGCCCCCGCGGTGGGGACAGAGGGCGGCCGCGAGGACCTTGCGGCCGCCGACCTCGACCAGGACCAGGTCCTCGGTCACCTGGCGGACGACGGGCTCGCCGGAGCCCCGCCGTCCGGCGGGCACGGCCGTCATGCGACGGTCTCCCGCGCCCGCGCGATCGCCGTCTCCGTGGCCTCGCCGACGATGTCGGAGGCCAGCCGCACGCCCGCCCAGATCTTCGCCAGGTCCGGCTCGTCGAGCGCCCTGATCGCCGTACGCATGTGATTGCTGTGGTACGAGTCGATGTAGAGGTGCTCGGTGTAGTAGGCGTCCTTGACGATCCCCAGGCGCCGCGCCGCGCGGGCGAAGCTCTGGAAGGCGTACAGGACGCTGGTCTCGAAGTAGGCGTACGCCCCCAGGAAGTACTGCGGGGACGGCGCCCGGCTCGCCAGCCAGTGGAACATGTTGACGTACGCGTAGCACTCCGGTGCCGTCTCGTCGAGGTAGTCGTCGAGGTCGAGGCTCATGCCGAGCTCGGTGAGCAGGTCCCGGTAGAGCTGGGAGTGCGCCTTCTCCTCGTTGCCGCAGCCGAGTTCGTCGATGAGGACCCGGAAGACCGCCATCGCCGAGCGGTACGGCAGCCGGGGGACGACCGGGAGCAGCGACTCGGACTCGGTGAGCCCGTCGAGCGCGAACTGCCGCACGATCACCTTGAACTGGTCGAGCGTGGCGTGCTCGGCGAGGAAGACCGCGCTCTCCGGGAGGGCGGCCTCCTCCTCGGCGAGGAACTCCTTGAGTGCCTGGAGCAGTTCGCCGGCCGAGCCGAACCGGGGCGCGGAGGACTCGTAGGCCCGTGCCTTCGGCAGGATCCACCGCTCCTCGATCGCGGTCATCGAGCCGTAGTCGCCGAGGTTGGGCACCCTCCGGTAGAGGGCGTGGAGTTCGCGCTGGGCGGTCGCGGCCGGGGCCGCGACCGAGTGCGCGGCCACCGGAACCGCGGAGGCGGGGGTGGTGCTCATGCCGCCTTCGCCTCCTCGTGCGTGGTGGGGGAGCTGATCACGCCGCGCGCGTGGAGTTCCTTCTTGACCCAGCGGTACCAGTCGTCGAGGAAGACGCCGTACTTCTCGCAGACGGTGTTGATCTCGGCCTGGCGGTCCGGGGTCGGGTCGACCAGCATCGCGTTGCACAGGCCGGGTTCGAGGTTGGCCAGCGGGCCGATGAAGCCCTGGATGCCGCGGGCGTCGACGAGGAGGTTCTCCCAGCCCTCGAAGACCGGGATGCCCGTGCCGGCCTCGGCCATCCGGCGGGTGAAGGCGGCGTCGCCGCTCGACTCCTTGATGCCGACGATCCCGGGGATCTCCTCACAGATCCGGATCAGGGTCTCGAACTCGATGCGATTGCCCGACAGCGCCTCCTCGTTGTAGAGGAAGATCGGTATGTCGAGGGCCGCGCGGATCGCCCGGTAGTGCTCGACGATCTGCTCCTGCGTCACGTCGGCGCCGAACGGCGTGGTGACGACGACGGCGTCGGCGCCGATCTCGGCGGCCGTGCGGGCCCGGTCGATCACCGAGGCGGTGTCGGGGAGCTGGATCCCGGCGAGCACGGGCAGGCCGTCGGCGTGCTTGACGGTGTACGTGACGACGTCCTGCCACTGACGGGCGTCGAGCTTCCAGCCCTCGCCGGAGGTCAGGGCCGGCATGAGGCCCGTGACCTCGGTCCTGATGTGGTCCAGGAGGCGGACGACGCTCTGCTCGTCGACGGTGCCGTGCTCGTCGAGCGGGGTGATCAGCGGGACGACGGTCCCGGAGTAGGTGCCAGGCATGAGTGGGTGCCCTTCGGAAGGTGTTCAGAGGGTGTCGGAGTCGACCGTCAGCACCAGCGAGCGCCGGTAGAGGTCCTCCAGGTACGCGGGGAAGGCGGGCTCCGCGCCGGTGCCGAGCGGCACGACGGGCAGGTCGGCCCTCCCGAGCAGCCGGGGGCTCGCCGTGTGCAGCGCCCCGCCCCGGCCGATGACCTGGGCGAGGAGCAGGCGCTCGTGCGTGGGCAGGCCTTCGAGCGCGGGGGTGGTGAAGGCCCGCCGCAGGTCGTCCTCGTCGTACGGGACGCGGTCGATGGCCAGGTCGGTGTGGAGGACGTCCATGAACGGGTAGTACTCGTCCTGGACCTTCCGCTCGTAGCCCCACACGAGGTCGTCGCAGCGGCCGACCTGCTCCCAGTTCATGACGACCCGGCCGGCGTCCCCGGCGGCGAGACGGGCCGCGAAGAAGGACTTGGCGGCGGTGCGGACGGCGTCGTCCTCGCTGTGCATGCCCATGAAGAGGGTGGCGTCGACGAACACCGTGGGGGCGTGCCCGACGGTCTCGGGGGTGGTGTCAGCCGGCATAGCGCTCGAGCACCTTCCGCATCCGCTCCATCGCGCCGGCGAACACCTCGGGCTCGCGGGCCAGGGCCAGGCGGACGAAGCGCTCGCCCTTCTCCTTGGTGTTCCAGTAGAAGAAGGTGCCCGGCAGGACGTACACCTCCTCGTCGAAGAGGACGGCCTGCAGCTGGGTGGCGGTCAGGTGCTCCGGCTTGATGCGGAACCAGGCGACGCTGGTGCCGACGACCGGCTCCTGGAACTCCAGGATGGTGCCGTCGAGGGCGGCGCGGGCGGCGTCGCCGTTGGTCTTGATGATGTCGCGGACCGAGGCGAAGCCGTCGCTGATGGAGTCCTCGATGTACTGCGTGACCATGTTGAGGACGAACGGAGACACGTTCAGGAGGACGCTGGTGTGGAGGTTGTAGACCTCCTCCTGGATGTCCCGGCTGGCGGTGATCATGGCGCACTTGGCGTCCTGGATCGGCCAGGTCTTGCCGGTGTCCTCCATGACCATGTAGGTGACGCCGGACTCCTCCAGGAGCTTGTAGATGTCGACCCGGCCGATGCCCTCGTCGCACAGCGCGAAGGAGGCGAAGCAGAAGTCCATCACCAGGACCTTGTGGTGGTCCACGCAGTAGCGCACGACCTCGGCGAAGCCCTCCAGCTTCTCGGCGAGCAGGGTGAACCCGGTCGGGTTGTTCGGGTCGACCAGGTAGATCGCGTCCGCGTCGATCGACTCGACCAGACGGTCGTAGATGGCGTCCTTGTCGTGCAGCACCGACTCGTCGACCGGCCCGAGCGGCACCTGCATGTTGCGCAGCAGGTCGACCAGGTTGTCGAAGCAGGGCTCCACCAGCTGCACCGACATGCCGCGCTGCTTGAGGAACATGCCGGCCACCATCGTGGAGACGCTGGCGGAGTACGAGAGGAGCGTGCGGTCCATCGCCCGGGCGGTGGGCTGCTGGTGCAGGCGGAAGAAGGCGTCGACGAACTGGCGCTCGAAGTGGGCCTGCTGCTTCGACTCGGACTCGTGCCAGAGCTCGGGGAGCCGCGAGACGATCCGCTCCTGCGAGGCGGACTGACGCTGGTGGGTGTGGGCGTCGGCCAGGTTGAACCGGGTCTTGAGGGCCTCGATCTCGTGCTGGGTGAGGTCGACGAAGGTGCTGACGTCTGCCTTGTCGGTCAACGACATGAAGAACTCCTGCTTTCGATACGAAACTCGTCCGGAATTCCGGCGGCGTAAAAAACTGTAGGAGCTTCGAGCGGCCTTGCGAATAACGGCGGGGTCACGCAATTAATAATCACCGCGATGTTTTACGGCAGAAAAAAAGGAACGACGATCAGGCATTCCGCGGATAGGAATGCCTGGCCGTCGTTCCTGTTGTTCGACCGCCGGCGGCGGCTTGTCCGTCTATTCCGTGGCGGCCCGCAGCAGGATGTCCTCGTACACCTTCGGGTCGTCGGAGGCGATGACCGGCCAGCCGATGCCGTACGCCCCCTCCCAGCCCACGTCGATGCCGGGGTTGGCGTGGTCGGAGCCGTCGGGCAGGAACAGGTGGGGGCTGCAGTTCACGCGGTCGCTCCTGGACAGCGCGGCCTGGTCGGAGAGGGCCCGGCGGGCCCGCCCGTCGTCCAGGGCCTCGGCGAGGGCGTCGACGTCGACGGCGCCCGTCTCCGCGGCCACGTCCAGGATCACCTTGCGGTGGCTGATGCAGCGCGATTCGGCCCAGAAGGCCCGGCGCAGCCCGAGGTCGAGCTGCTCCGAGGCGTTCAGGCTCTGCTCCTTCGCGGCGAGCACCGCCTCCAGGGCGGGCAGCGTCGTCGAGGGGTACAGCCAGTCCTTGGCCTGCCACAGCTGCCAGCCGGCGGCCGGCTCGAGGCTGGCCATCCGGGCGACCTCGCTGTCCGTGCCGGGGCGCGGGCTCGGGGCGTCGTTCAGCAGTTCCAGGGGGAAGGCGCGCAGGTCGAAGGAGACCTGCTCCTCCAGGCCCAGGCGGGCCCGGGTGGCGTGCAGCCGGTGGATGGCGATGTGCGCGAAGGAACACCAGATGTCGGAGAAGACGGTGACGACTCCGCGCGGCGGGGTCAGATCGGCGGTGGTCGGGTCGGACATGGTTCTCCTCGGTTCGGGTGCGCGGGCGGGGAGCGGTGCTCAGCCGGCGGTGGACTCGTGGGCGTCCAGCGCCGCCTCGAGGTCGAGGTCGGCGTCGGGCAGCCAGGCGGGCAGGGACGGGATGCGGGCCATCGCGTCGAAGAGCCGGGGTACGGCGGCCTCCTCGACGGTCGGCCCGTGGGCGCTGAGGAGTCGTGCGGGCCGCAGCGCGGCCAGTTCGTGCACGGGCCGGAGGAACTTCGCCTCGTCGACCAGTGCGGTCCACGGGGCGATGGCCCGGTTCAGTACCTCGAACCCGTGGAAGAATTCCTCCTCGGAAAGGTCGGTGAAGTCCTGGCGAATTTCTTCGACGACGGTGCCGAAGCTGTCGGAGCTGTAGAGCGTTCCATCGGAATGGTCGAACACGGCGAGGGTTCCCGGTGAATCGAAGGTGGGCGGCCGGTGAAAACTCAGCTCACGATCGCCGACTTTCACGCGACTTCCCGGGTTCGCGGTTACTACCCGTTCCTGGGGAATGCTGAACTCTTCCGATATTCGCGTCAGTGATATCGCGTTGGCGAGCACCTTCGCGTGCGGCGCGGCCTCCAGGATCCGGGCGAGCGCGCCGGTGTGGTCGCGGTCGTCGTGGGTGACGACGACCCAGCGCAGATCGGCCGGGTCGATCAGCGACCAGAGGGAGTCCAGGAAGCCCTCCCGGTCGACGGGCATGCCGGTGTCCACGAGGAGCGGCTGTCCGGACCGTACGAGGAAGGCGTTCACCGGCTGGTCGCCGAGACCGGGGATGGGCAGGGCCGAGGGAAGGACGTGGATGTCCGGCCCGGCGGTGTAGGGCGTCTTCACGAGCAACCTTTCATCGGGCACCGAGCGGGCCGGGGCCCCCGGGCGGGGCCCGGGG
>NZ_MWIG01000039.1:0-2454 GCF_002156145.1 Streptomyces sp. NRRL B-24572
AGGACTCAGGCAGGCCCCCGGCACGGGGGTGCGGGGGCCTGCCTGAGTCCTCTACGGGTGTCCGGGACGGCGCCGCGTCAGCGCGCGGGCGCCGCCGGCCGGGGCATCAGTAGCGGTAGTGGTCCGGCTTGTACGGGCCCTCGACCTCGACGCCGATGTAGGCGGCCTGCTCCGGGCGGAGGGTCGTCAGCTTGACGCCGAGCGAGTCCAGGTGGAGGCGGGCGACCTTCTCGTCGAGGTGCTTCGGGAGCACGTAGACGTCGGTCGGGTACTCCTGCGGCTTGGTGAAGAGCTCGATCTGGGCCAGGGTCTGGTCCGCGAAGGAGTTCGACATCACGAAGGAGGGGTGGCCGGTCGCGTTGCCGAGGTTCAGCAGGCGACCCTCGGAGAGGACGATGAGGACCTTGCCGTCGGGGAAGGTCCAGGTGTGGACCTGCGGCTTGACCTCGTCCTTGACGATGCCCGGGATCTTGGCGAGGCCGGCCATGTCGATCTCGTTGTCGAAGTGGCCGATGTTGCCGACGATGGCCTGGTGCTTCATCTTGGCCATGTCGGCGGCCATGATGATGTCCTTGTTGCCGGTGGTGGTGATGAAGATGTCGGCGGTCTCGACGACCTCGTCGAGGGTCGTGACCTGGTAGCCGTCCATCGCCGCCTGGAGCGCGCAGATCGGGTCGATCTCGGTGACGATGACGCGGGCGCCCTGGCCGCGCAGCGACTCCGCCGAGCCCTTGCCGACGTCCCCGTAGCCGCAGACCACCGCCGTCTTGCCGCCGATCAGGACGTCGGTGGCGCGGTTGATGCCGTCGATCAGGGAGTGCCGGCAGCCGTACTTGTTGTCGAACTTCGACTTCGTCACCGCGTCGTTCACGTTGATCGCCGGGAAGAGCAGGGCGCCCTCGCGGTGCATCTCGTACAGCCGGTGGACACCGGTCGTGGTCTCCTCCGTCACGCCGCGGATCTCGGACGCCAGCTGGGTCCACTTCTGCGGGTTCTCGGTGAGGGTGCGGTTGAGGAGGCGGAGGATGTGGCCGTACTCCTCGCTGTCCGCGGTGGACGGGTCCGGGGCGGAGCCGGCCTTCTCGAACTCGACGCCCTTGTGGACGAGGAGGGTGGCGTCACCGCCGTCGTCCAGGATCATGTTCGGGCCGCCGGTGGGCGAGTTCGGCCAGGTGAGGGCCTGCTCGGTGCACCACCAGTACTCCTCCAGGGTCTCGCCCTTCCAGGCGAAGACCGGGACGCCCTGGGGGTTCTCCGGGGTGCCGTTCGGGCCGACGGCGATGGCCGCGGCGGCGTGGTCCTGGGTGGAGAAGATGTTGCAGGAGGCCCAGCGGACCTCGGCGCCGAGGGCGACCAGGGTCTCGATGAGGACGGCGGTCTGCACGGTCATGTGCAGCGAGCCGGTGACGCGCGCGCCGGCGAGCGGCTGGGTCTCGGCGTATTCGCGGCGGATCGACATCAGGCCGGGCATCTCGTGCTCGGCGAGGGTGATCTCCTTGCGGCCGAAGGCGGCCAGGGAGAGGTCGGCGACCTTGAAGTCCTGGTGGGCGGCAGTCGTCATGACTGTGCTGCTCCTCGTGTGTGCGAGTGCGAGGGTCGGTTGAGGCGCCTGGCACCACGGCAGGGCCCTCTGGGCATACGAATGCCCGGGCGCTTCCTGGGTGCCGTCGTCGGAGGCCCTCTCTCCCTCGGCCGGTCCGCGGACCGCCCGACCGCCATCAGCAGCGACGTCTGGCTGGTCACGAATCTACACCGATCGGTGCGGCGGCCACAGTCCGCATCGGGCCCACCGCCCGTCCTTCCCGCGTCCTTCCCGCGTCCGGTGCCCGTACCCCGTACGGACGTACGAAGCCCCCGGGGCGTGTGGTCCCGGGGGCCTGTGGTGGTGGGGCGTACGTATCCGTGGGGTCAGTGGCCGGTGCCGCCCGGGGTCGCGGCCGGGTCCGGGCCCGCGGAGGCGGCCTTCTCGCTGTAGATGTCGGGCTCCAGGTAGATGACCCGGGCGATCGGGACGGCGGCGCGGATGCGCTCCTCGGCGGCGTCGATGGCGTTCGCGACCTGGGAGGCCGTGTCGTCGTGCCGGACGGCGACCTTGGCGGCGACGAGGAGTTCCTCGGGGCCGAGGTGGAGCGTACGCATGTGGATGAGGCCGGTGACGGTCTCGCCGTCGACGACGGCCGCCTCGATCTTCTTGACGTCGTCGACGCCCGCGGCCTCGCCGAGGAGGAGCGACTTGGTCTCGGCGGCCAGGATGAGCGCGATGACGATCAGCAGGACGCCGATGCAGAGGGTGCCGATGCCGTCCCAGACGCCGTTGTCGGTCGCCAGGGCGAGGCCGACGCCGCCGAGGGCGAGAACGAGGCCGACGAGGGCGCCGAGGTCCTCCAGGAGGACGACGGGGAGCTCGGGGGCCTTCGCGCGGCGGCCTCTCCTGGAAGGAGTTCGTCCGCCGCG
>NZ_MWIG01000390.1:0-1857 GCF_002156145.1 Streptomyces sp. NRRL B-24572
AGATGTGTATACGGGACAGCGGGTGGATCGCGTGGGTGGCCCGGACGGGCGCCGCGCTGCCGGGGGCCGAGCTGGCCTGGCCCGGCGGGTGGTGGGGCGGCCTCGCCCTGGCGCTGCTCACGGCGCTGATGGTCCTCGGGGCGCGCAGGCTGCCGTACCGGGGTGCGGTCGGCGTGACCGTCGCCGCGGTGCTCCTGCTCGTGGTGGTGCGGCCGGCGCCGCTGGCCCGGTGGGTCACGGGGTGGCCGCACCACCACGAGCAGGAGCACCGCGGCGACGGTCACGCCGACCGCACCCCGGTACGGCAGCCTGCGCGCCCCGAGGACCATCAGCGCCGTGAGCAGCGCCAGGGCGAGGCCGCCCCACCACCCGCCGGGCCAGGCCAGCTCGGCCCCCGGCAGCGCGGCGCCCGTCCGGGCCACCCACGCGATCCACCCGGCCGGCCATCCCGCCACCCACGCGAGTCCCTCGGCGGCCGGTGTCCAGACCGCCGCCAGGGCGAGCGTGGCGAACCCGCACACCGTCGCCGGCGCCACCGCGAGTTCGGCGACGAGGTTCGCCGGAACGGCCACCAGACTCACCCGGGCGGCGAACACCACCACGACCGGCGCGCACACCGCCTGCGCCGCCAGGGCCGCCCCCAGCGCCTCCGCCAACCTGCCGGGGACCCTGCGCCGCCGCAGCGACTCGCTCCAGCGCGGGGCGATCGTCAGCAGCGCCCCGGTGGCCAGGACCGACAGGAGGAAGCCGTAACTCCGCGCGAGCCAGGGGTCGTAGAGCACCAGGACGAGGACGACCGCGGCCAGCGCGGGGATCAGCGATCTCCGGCGCCCGGTCCCGATCGCGAGCAGGGCGACCAGCCCACAGGCCGCGGCGCGCAGCACGCTCGGATCGGGCCGGCAGACGATCACGAAGGCGAGGGTCAGCCCTCCCCCGGCCAGCGCCGTGACCCGCAGCGACAGTCCGATCCGGGGCGCGAGCCCGCCCCGCTCCACCTGGTGCGCCCTCCCGGGCCGCCCGACGAGCAGGAGCAGCACGATCGTGAGGTTGCTGCCGGAGACCGCCAGGAGGTGGGTGAGATCGGTCGCCTCGAACGCGTCCCGCAGCTCGGGACCGACCCTGGAGGTGTCCCCCACGACCAGTCCGGGCAGCAGGGCCCGCGCGTCCGGATCAAGCCTCTCGGTCGCCCTCCGCAACCCGGCCCGCAGGCCCCCCGCCGTCCGTTGCAGCACGCTCGGCGGGCCGACGATCCGCGGCGGCCCGGCCCCGTCGACCTTGAGAACCGCCGCGAAGGGCTCGCCGGGCCGCAGCGGCGGCGCGAGGCGGGCACCGACCATCAGCCGGGTGGTGGGAAGGAGCCTCAGCCACTCCTCCCGCCCCTCCCCCGACGGGACGATCAGCAGGACCGGCGCCCGGGTCCGGTGGACCGAGCCGTCCGACCGCTCGACCCGGGTCGTCTCGCCGTCCAGGACGACCGAGACCGGCGCCGTCGCGTTGCCCCGGACCCTGGGCCGGGTGAGCCGTGGATCCGAGGTCACCGCCACCTCCAGACGCGCCCGCGCGTACTCCCGCGCCAGCTCCGGCACGGGACCCCGCCGAAGGTCCGCCGCGTGCAGCCCCGCCGAGGTGGCCCCGGCCGCCGCACAGAGCAGGACCCCGGCCCACGCGGTCGCCCGTAACCGCCATCCCGGCGTGGCCCCCGGTACGGGAGACCCACGGCCTGCGCCCGGACCGCCGCGCCACCGGGCCGCCCCGCGCATCAGCAGGACCAGGGCGCCCACCAGGCAGACCGTGACACCGACCACCGTCCACCACCCGGTGGTGCCCACGGCACAGGCCGCCGCCGCCCAGGCCGCC
>NZ_MWIG01000391.1:0-14030 GCF_002156145.1 Streptomyces sp. NRRL B-24572
TCGTCGAGGGCGGCGGCAGGATCGCCCTCCCCTCCCTCGTCGACGCGCACATCCACCCCGACAAGACCACCTGGGGCGGCTCCTGGGTGTCGCGCCGCCCGGCCTCCACCATCGCCGACTACGTCGCGCAGGACGTGGACCTGTTCCGCGCACAGACCCGCCCGGTGGTCGAGCGGGCCTACGGCCTGATGAGCCACGCCGTCGCCCGCGGCACCCGCGGCATGCGCGCCCACGCCGACGTGGCCCCGGCGTACGGCCTGGCCGGGGTGGAGGGTGTGGCGGAGGCCCGCGAGCGGCTGCGCCACGCCCTCGACGTCCAGATCGTGGCCTTCCCGCAGCACGGCGTCATCCGCACCCCGGGCACGGCGGCCCTCCTGGAGCAGGCGGCCCGCGAGGGCCTCGTCGACATGATCGGCGGCATCGACCCGATCGGCTTCGACAAGGCCCTCGACGAGCAGCTGGACACCGTCTTCGGCATCGCGGACCGGCACGGCGTCGGCGTGGACATCCACCTGCACGACCGCGGCGAGAAGGGCATGCAGGCGATGCGCGGCATCGTCGAGCGCACGCGTGCGCTCTCCCTCGCCGGCAAGGTCACCGTCAGCCACGTCTTCTGCCTGCCGGGCCTGACGGACAGTGAACTCGGTTCCATCGCCACCGACTTGGGCGAGCAGGACATCGCCCTCACCACGGTCGCGCCGTCCGACTCCCTGGTGCTGCCGATCACCCGGCTGCGCGAGCACGGCGTACGGGTCGGCCTCGGTTCCGACGGCGTCCGCGACTCCTGGAGCCCGTTCGGCGACGCCGACATGATGCACCGCGCGCACATCCTCGGGTGGGTGACGGACGTGCGTCTCGACGACGAGCTCGACGAGTGCTACCGGGTCGCGACCCACGGCGGCGCGGACGTCATGGGCCTCGCGCACGCCGACTTCGAGGCCGGCGCCCCGGCCGACTTCGTCCTGGTGCGCGGCGAGTGCCTGCCGCAGGTCGTCGTCGACATGCCGCGCCGGGACATGGTGGTCCACGGCGGTGTGGTCGTGGCCCGCGACGGGGAGTTCCTCGCCTGAAACGGCTGAACGGCTGAACGGCTGAACGGCCGAACGGCCGAACGGCCGAACGGCCGAGACATCAGCCGGGCGCGGGGCGACGGGCCGGGGAGATCCCCGCCCGTCGACCCGCGCCCGTACCTCCGCGGACTACAGGTACGGACGCGTGATCAGTTCGATCGCGTGCCCGGAGGGGTCCTTGAAGTAGACCCCGCGACCGCCGTGTTCGGTGTTGGTCTCGCCCGGGCGCCGCATCTGGGGGTCCGCCCAGTGCTCGATGCCTCGCTCGCACAGGCGCTGGTACGCCCGGTCGAACAGTTCGTCGTCGACCATGAACGCGTAGTGCTGCATCTGGATGTCCACCGGGGGTTCGGCGAACTGGAGCAGGACGCCGTCGGTGAGCTGGATGTTGAGGAAGGGGCCCCAGGACGGTGCCTCGGGGAGTTCCAGCAACTCGCGGAAGAACCGCGCCGATTCGTCGCGGTTCTTGGACGCGATGATGGTGTGGTTGAACGTGACTGCCATGTGGATGACCTCGCTGTTGATCCGACACGTGGAAGGGACTCGCAGTGCTGGTGCACTGGGGGGCCTCGTGCCGGACCGTCGGGGTGCCTGTCGCGCACCCGCCGGGCGGTCAGTCGTCCACCGGATCGCCCGTCTGTGCGTGGCGTGTCGCCGGTCCGGTGTTCATGGCGGACGACGCTACTCGATCAGTCCGTACCGTGACAAGGCGGGCCGCCCGGTTCCGCCCCGGACGGGGACCGCACCGGCTCAACCGGCGAACTCCCGGTCGCCGTACCGCACCCGCGCCCGGTCCCAGTCGGCGCCGAGGGCGGTCGTGAACCTGCGGGCCAGCGGCAGGTCGTCGACCGGGGCGACGAGGACGAGCCGGCCGTCGAGGGTGACGGAGCCGCCGCCGAGCTTGTCGCGTGCCTCCGGGTCCGCGACGAGCGCCTCGCGCAGGCTGCTCACGCGGACGCCGGGGACCTCGATCTCGACCGCGTCGGTCTCCGGCGAGGTGCGCGGCAGGCAGCGGAAGGTGAGCACGGCCTCCTGCTCGTACCGCTTGGCGATGACGCCCGCGATGTGGTGGAGCCCGTCGCGGCCGACCCCCTCGACGTCGAACTCCCGGGAACGCTCGTACGTCGCCTGCTTCAGCTCCTCGGACCAGAAGACGCCGTCGAGCAGTTCCGAGGCGCCCGGCCGTGCGCCGTTCGCGCGGATGATCTGCCGTACCTCGTGGCGGAAGCGGGTGAGGCGGGTGTCGAGCCGGGGGTCGTCCGGGTCCGTGACGATCGCGGTGTTGTCGGTCGCGAAGATCTCGGCAACCGGGCACTCCTGCGTGTCGGGGCCGGCGTACGTGCTGGGCGCGCCCACGACGCCCAGGAGCAGGGCGGCGACGGTGGCGGCGAGGAGGCGGGCGCGTCGCCCGGTGCCGACGTTCTCCACGGCGTGGTTCTTCACGGTGTGATCAACGAGTCCGGGCGACGACCGGTACGGAGCTCGGCCTTCGCGTACGGGGCGCATAGGGTCGGACGCATGACGAGCGCATTCAGCGAGAACTTCCTCCTCGAAGCCGAACGACATGCCGCCTGGGGTGCGGCCCAACTCGACGTCCTCGGCGCGTTCCTGCCCGACGGGCCGTGGACCGCGGACCTTCCGTCCTGCGTCTACCGGCAGGGGGATCTGGAGCTGCGCGTGGCCGTGCTCGGCACGTACGACACGGAGGAGCGGTCCTGGATGTGGGGCTGGGCCAATCCGGGACTGCGGGGCACCGAGGTGGTGGAGCTGCCCGCCGCGATCGCCCGGTACGGACGGGCGCACGCCATCCCCGAGCTGACCGCGGAGGTCCTGGACCTCTCCGGGTTCGACGACCCCCGGCGCGCCGCCGAGATGCTGGCGTTCACCGGGATGGGTGTGGCGGAGGCCGCCGGGTACATCGGCGTTCCCGCCGGGCCCGGGACCCGGGTGTACTTCCTGCCGGACGACGCCCGGGTGCCGCGCGCCGAGCTCGACCCGGTCTCGCTTCCCCGGCTGCTGCTCACGGGTGCCGGACTGATCGGGCACTCCGCGCGGCAGGTCGTCCACGGGTACTTCGACCACCACGGGGTGCCCCAGCGGGCCGAGGGCGACCGGATCGTCGCCGAGCTCCCGGCCGGGAACGCCGCCGTGGTCGGCTTCGACGAGCTCGGGCGCATCTCGGGCATCGACGTCGAGGTGCTGCCCGGCGGGGCGCGCGCCGGAGCGTTCGGCTGACTCCCCTGCTCCCCCCCTTCCCCTGACTCTCCGCGGGCGGTTCGGCCGTTCGGGCGGCCGCCGGTCAGCTCGCGGACCGCGGGGGCGGCCGCGGCGTCGGACGGGACCGCGTCGTGCGCGCCGACGTCACGGGCGGGGGCGAGCTTCTCCTCGGAGGCGAAGTGCCGAAGTTGACGACTTCTCGCCAACAGGCTGCTCCCCCGCGCCGCGCGGCGCAGAGTGGGACGGATCGCCCGTGGGCCGACGAGGCCCGCTCGAAAGGAGTGGTGCCGTGCTGTCCGACTTCTTCGACCGGCTCCGGCGCGGCGGCAACGGTTCCGGCGGGGGCGGTCCCGCGTCGACCCCCGCGAACCTCGTCCTCGACGCGGACTTCTCCTCCGCCGAGCAATGGGTCGCGGGCCGCTCGTGGGCCTATCCCGACGGCGGACCGACGAACCCGGGCGACAACAAGCTCGACCATTTGACGGAGGACCCCTCGTACAGCCGGACGGGGACCTTCCGGGCCACCCGCAGGCCCGACGGCCTGTGGGACGCCGGGCTGCTCACGACGGAGGGCAGCGCGGAGGGGTTCCTGGTGCAGGCGGGCGACGTCCTGGAGGCCCGGGTGCGCCTGCCCGTGGAGACGGGTGCCTGGCCGGCGATCTGGACCTGGCTGGACGGCGGCCAGGAGGTCGACGTCTTCGAGTACCACCCCGACAACCCGGACCTCCTGGAGCTGTCGAACCGGGTGCGGGGCCGGTACCTCTACTTCCGGGACCCTGCGGTCCGGCCGGGGGCGTGGGTGGACCTCCGGGTCGAGTTCGGGGCGCGCTCCGTGGTGTGGTGGGTCAACGGGGCGCGCGTCTTCGCCGACCGCCGCGGGGTGGGGCGTTCCTGGCGGGCCCACCTCATCGTGAACCTCTCCGTCTGCGCGGGCCGGTACCACCCGGCGCCCGACCCGGACGCGTCGGAGATGTCGTACGAGGTGGCGGAGCTGCGCGTGTACAGGGACTGAACCGCCGTCCCCTCCTCGTCGTCGACGCGCGCAACGGGCGGGGAAGCGCGCGTCGGGGCGACGGGTGTTGCGTAGGCTCGAACGGAGCGTTCCGCGTACCCGCACCACGCCGTCCCGACGACGAGGAGGACCCTGTGAGCACCGCCGGAGAAGGACCGCAGCAGCTGGACGAGGCCAGTGTCCTCAACGCGAAGAGGACACTCCTCCAGCTGCTCGCCCGCGCGGGGGTCTGGTCCGGCGACGCCGAGGAGCTGATCGGGTTCGTCGAGGCGGGCGCGCTGGCCCTCGCGTACGAGGAGATCGGCTCGGCCGGCCGGAGCGCGCCCGACGGGAAGGGCGAGCCGTACGCCTCCGGCTGGCTGGACGGGGCGCGCGCCGTCGCCGACGAACTGGGCGCCCTCTCCGAGCGGGCACTGCGGCGCGCCGTCGCCGCGGACCCGTCGGCCGCCTCTCCGGACGACCGTCCTCCCGTCAACCGGACGGAGCTGGAGCGGACCAACGTGGCGGTCACGCCGCTCTACCTCTCCTTCACCGAGGTCTCCGATCTCGACCCGGAGGTCACCGAGCAGGTGCTCCGGGCCCTCCTCCGCACGATGAGCTCGCGTCAGCGGGCGGGCTATGCGGGGCGGCTGACGGAGTTCACCTCGACCCACCGGGCGCGTCTGGAGCGGCTGTACGCCGAGTACGGGCCCGGCAGCGCGATCGCGATCCACGGCCGGTACTCCCTCATCCACTCCCCCACCAGCGTCGCCGTCCTGGAACGGCTCGCCACGGCGCCGGCGGACCTGCACGAGGAGTGGGACGCCGCCGAGCTGCCGCCGGCGTGGCTGGACGGCCTGACGACGGCATGGGAGGCGTCGGCCTGACGGCGCTTCACGGGGCGGGCGGACGGCCCCTGGCGCTCCCGACCGGGAAAGAATAGGTTAGGCTCACCTAACAAGCGCCTCGCGATGGTCGCCGCCTCGGCATTCCCGTGCCTGGAGGAGCGTCGGGCGGGGCGTCAGCACACCTCTGCCCGGAGACAAGGATCCGCCATGCCTGCTGTGTTCACCCCCCTTCGCCGCCGCGTCCTCGTGGCGGGTGCCGCCGCGGTCTCGCTCGGCCTCATGGTGACCGGGTGCGGCTCGGACGACAAAAAGGACGAGACGAAGGACACGGCGGCCAAGGCTCCGGCGGGGGCGTTCCCCGTCACCATCAAGAGCGCCCTCGGCGAGGCCGTCATCAAGGACAGGCCGAAGCGCGTCGTCACCCTCGGCCAGGGCTCCGCCGAGACCGCCATCGCCCTCGGCAACGTCCCCGTCGGCATCGAGAGCTACCCCTGGGGCAGCGACAAGACCGGCTACCTGCCCTGGATCCACGACGCCGTGAAGAAGGCCGGCGCCACGCTCCCCAAGCAGTTCGACGGCGGCGAGGAGCTCGACATCGAGGCCATCACCGAGCTGGAGCCCGATGTCATCCTCGCCCCCTGGTCGGGCATCACGCAGAAGCAGTACGACCTCCTCAAGGACATCGCGCCGACCGTCGCCTACCCCGACAAGGCGTGGAGCACCGACTGGGACCAGCAGATCGACATCGTCGCCAAGGCGCTCGGTCAGCCGGAGAAGGCCAAGGAGCTCACCGCCAAGATCGACAAGCAGCTCGCGGACGCCGCCGCCACGCGCCCGAACTACAAGAACGTCACGTTCTCGTACATCTACAACACCGGCCCCGGCACCCTCGGCGTCTTCAAGCCCGAGGAGCAGCGCGTCGCGATGGTCTCCAAGCTGGGCCTCAAGGTCGACCCGGTCGTGAACACCTTCAAGGAGACCGAGGGCACCGACTCCGCCCTCATCGGCCTGGAGAACGCCAACAAGCTCGCCAAGAGCGACATCGCCTTCACGTTCTACACGGACGACAAGTCCCGCAAGGAGATCGAGGCGCAGCCGCTGTACGCGGCCATCCCCGCGGTCAAGAAGGGCGCGCTCGTGTACAGCGACGACCAGCCCTTCGTCACCGCCTCGTCGATGATCAACCCGCTGACGGTGCCGTACAGCATCGAGCGGTACCTCCCGATGATCGACAAGGCCGTCGCCAAGGCCGGGAAGTAGCAGCGGGTCCCGAGCGTGACCACTCTCTCCCGGATCGGGCAGGGCCCCGCCGTCGTACGGCGGGGCCCTGCCCGGCACTTCGCAGCCGCCGCCCTGTGCCTGGTCCTGCTCGCCCTGGCGCTCCTCGCCAGCGTGATGTTCGGCAGCAAGCCGACGTCCGCGTCCGACGTCCTGCGGGTCGTCACCGGTGACGGCGACGGCTATCTCCGTACGGTCGTCGAGAGCCGCTATCCGCGCACCGCGCTCGGCCTGCTCGCGGGCCTCTGCCTGGGCGTCGCGGGCACGCTGATGCAGGGCATCACCCGTAATCCGCTCGCCGAGCCGGGACTTCTCGGCATCAACGCGGGCGCGTCCGCCGCGATCGTCGCCGCGACCGCGTTCCTCGGCGCCTCCGGGCAGCGCGAGAACGTCTGGTGGGCCCTCGCGGGCGCCCTGGCGACCGGTGTGGTCGTCCACCTGATCGGCACGGCCGGCGGCGGCAGCGGACCGGTCCGCCTGGTGCTCGCCGGTGCGGTGCTGTCCGCCGTCCTCGCCGCGTTCATCCAGGCCGTCGCGCTGTCCCGGCCGCAGGTCTTCGACACGTACCGCTACTGGGTGGTGGGTTCGCTCGGCGGGCGCGGCTTCGACGCCTTCTGGGCGGTCCTGCCGTTCGCCGCCGTCGGCTTCGTCCTCGCCGTACTGCTCGCGCCGGGGCTCAACGCCATGGCGATGGGCGACGACAAGGCCGCGTCGCTCGGCATCAGCCCCGCGCGCGTCAAGGGAGCGGGGCTCCTCGCGGCGACGCTGCTCAGTGCCGCCGCGACGGCCGCCGTCGGCCCGATCGCCTTCGTCGGGCTCGCCGTTCCGCACCTCGTCCGGGTCCTCGTGGGCGCCGACTTCCGGCTGCAGATCCTCTTCACCTCGCTCGTGGGGCCGACGCTGCTGCTGTTCGCCGACGTCATCGGGCGCGTACTGCTCCGCCCGCAGGAGCTCATGGTCGGTGTCGTCACCGCGTTCGTGGGCGCGCCCGCGCTGCTCTTCGCCGTCCGTCGTATGAGGGGAGCGGCATGAAGACCGCCGAACGGATCGACGCCCCGGCCGTGACGGCGTCACGGCCCGGGCGGCCCGCGGGCCGGAGCCTGCTGCGGATCGGCCCGTGGGTCGCGATCCCCGTACGCCGCGCCACCGTGATCGCCGCCGTGGTGACGCTGCTGCTGCTCCTCGGGGCGGCCGTGGCGACCCTGTCCCTGGGCAGGCTCGGCATCGACCCGGCCGACCTTCCGTCGGCGCTCATGGGCGAGGCCACCGGCAAGAACGCCTTCGTGCTGAACCGGCTGCGCGGCCCGCGGCTCGTCGTCGCCATCGCCACCGGCGCGGCCTTCGGCCTGTCCGGAGCCCTCTTCCAGTCGGTCACCCGCAACCCGCTGGGCAGCCCGGACGTCATCGGGCTCGGCGCGGGTTCCGGGGCGGGCGCGGCCGCCGCCGCGCTGTTCTTCCCCGACCTCGTGCCGGTGCCCGTCGGCGCGCTGCTCGGTGCCGTGATCGCCATGGCGGTCGTGTACTTCTCCACGGGGACGGGATTCCGCAACCCCGGCCGCCTGGTCGTGTCCGGCATCGGCGTGGCCGCGATGTCCACGGCCCTCACCCAGTACGTGGTCTACGCCGTCGAGCGGGACAAGGCAAGCGCGCTGACCGCCTACATCAACGGAAGCCTCTCCGCCCGCTCCTGGGACGACGCCACGACGATCTGGGTGGTGCTGCTCGTCTGCCTGCCGCTCGCGGCGCTCCTCGCGCGGCCCCTGGGCATCGGCGAGATGGGCGACGACCTCTCCACCGGCCTGGGCGCCCGCCCGGCCCGTACGGCGACGGCGGCGGTCACGCTGTCGATCGTGCTGTCCGCCGGCGCCGTCAGCGTCGCGGGGCCGATCGCCTTCGTCTCCCTGACGGCGCCGCAGATCGCCAAACGGGTCACGCGCAGCGGCGGCCCGCACCTGGTCATGTCGACCCTGCTCGGCGCGCTGCTCCTGGTCCTCGCCGACCTCACCGCGCAGCAGCTGCCGCTCTTCGACAACCTGCCGGTCGGCCTGTACACGATGGCCGTCGGAGGGGCGTACCTCGGGTACCTCCTGCTGCGGGAGTGGAAGCGACCGGCTGTCTGATCCGTACGCGTCGACGGCTGTCGACGGCTGAGGGGGACCGCCGTTCTCGCGGTCCCTCTCACCGCTGTCCCAGCGACTCCCCCGCGCGCACGTTCCAGCGGCCCGCGCGACCGCTGAGGTGGACGGCGGTCAGGGGACGGACGTCCAGGCGCCAGACCATGGCGTCCGGTGCCGCGAGGGCGTGGACCATCGCGGCGCGGATCACGTCCGGTTCGGCGACGGCGGTGACGCGTCCGGTGCCGTCCGCGAGGCCGTCGAGCACCGGGGCGCCGGCGGAGAGCCCACCCTCGTCGAGCTGTTCACCACCGTCGAGGCCGCCGAGCGCCACGACGCGATCGTCGACGCCGCCCGCGCCGCCGGCGCCCGCGTCCACTTCGCCTCCGACGCCGTCCTCGCCGAGGTCTCCCAGACCGTCACCCCGCAGGGCCTCGTCGGCGTCTGCCGGTTCCTCGACTCGCCGTTCGAGGACATCATCGCCGCCCGGCCCAAGCTGGTCGCCGTCCTCGCGCACGTCCGCGACCCCGGGAACGCCGGCACCGTGCTGCGCTGCGCCGACGCGGCCGGCGCCGACGCCGTCGTCCTGACCGACGCCTCCGTCGACCTCTACAACCCCAAGTCCGTCCGCGCCTCCGTCGGCTCCCTCTTCCACCTGCCGGTGGCCGTCGGCGTCCCCGTCGAGCAGGCCGTCGCCGGACTCAAGAGCGCGGGCGTACGGATCCTCGCCGCCGACGGGGCCGGCCAGGACGACCTCGACGACGAGCTCGACGCCGGCACCATGGGCGGACCCACCGCCTGGATCTTCGGCAACGAGGCCTGGGGGCTGCCCGAGGAGACCCGGGCGCTCGCCGACGCCGTCGTCCGCGTCCCGATCCACGGCAAGGCCGAGAGCCTCAACCTCGCCACCGCCGCCGCGGTCTGCCTGTACGCCTCCGCCCGCGCCCAGCGCCCCCGAACCTCCGCCTGAGGGGTCCATTCCGCCCGCTCCGCCCAGTAGAGTGACGCACTCGGGGGCCCACTGCACTGCACGGAGGGGTGGGGTACGGGGATGACGGTCGACACGGACAGTCCCGCACAGGCACGGAGCGCCGCGCCGCACGCCCCGAAGCCGCCCGGAAGCGCGCCGGAACCGCCCGCCGTCACGGCGGCCGCCGGTTTCGCCGGCCTCGACCCCGACGACCTGCCCGACGGTCTCGTCATCGCCGACGAGACCGGCCGCGTCGTCTGCTTCAACGCCGCCGCCCGCCGCATCACCGCCGTCACCGACGACCGGGCCCTCGGCCTCCCCCTCGACGAGGCGCTGCCCCTGGAGGACCTCAAGGGACGCCGCTGGTGGGCGCTGACCGACCCGTACGGCGGGCTCTCCACCCGCCGCGGCCAGCCCGAGCGCAACCTGCTGCTCCCCGGCGGCCGCGAGGTCCTCGTCTCCGCCCGGTACGTCCGCGAGCACCCCACGGGCCCCGTCAGCCGGGTCGTGGTCTCCCTGCGCGGCACCGAGGCCCGCCGCCGTACCGAGCGCAGCCACGCCGAGCTGATCGCCACCGTCGCCCACGAACTGCGCTCCCCGCTCACCTCGGTGAAGGGCTTCACCGCCACCCTCCTCGACAAGTGGGAGCGGTTCAACGACGAGCAGAAGCGGCTCATGCTGGAGACCGTCGACGCCGACGCGGGCCGCATCAAGCGGCTCATCGCCGAACTCCTCGACATCTCCCGGATCGACTCCGGCCGCCTCGAAGTGCGCCGCCAGCCCGTCGACATCGCCGCCGCCGTCGGCCGGCACATCCAGGTGCACACCACCGGCGGCCAGTCCCCGGACCGTTTCTTCGTACGGATCAGGCCGGGTCTGCCCGCGCTCTGGGCCGACCCCGACAAGATCGACCAGATCCTCGGGAACCTCCTCGAAAACGCGGTGCGCCACGGCGAGGGAACCGTCACCATCGAGGTGGCACCCACCACGCTGGGCGACGACGGAGAAGAGGGGACGGAGGTCACCGTGAGCGACGAGGGACCCGGGATCCCCGAAGAGTCGATGAGCCGCGTCTTCACCCGCTTCTGGCGGGGCAGCAAGCGCGGCGGCACCGGCCTCGGCCTCTACATCGTCAAGGGCGTCGTCGAGGCCCACGGCGGCACCATCACCGTCGGACGCGGCCCCCGTGGCGGGGCCGAGTTCCGATTTATCCTGCCCGTCGGCACCCCGGCCCACCTCCTCTGACGTCTCAGCAGTCGAGACCGTACGAGATCGGTGGCCGCGCGGCCCGCCCACGGGCTCATTCGCGTCCCCGCGCCCCGTTAGACTCGTCCTTTGGCACGTTTGCGCCCTTGACGTCGAGCGGGGCCGCCCAGCCAGCCAACGGAAGCACGGGAAGAGATGTCCGCACCCAATAAGTCGTACGACCCGGTCGAGGTCGAGGCCTTGAAACCGGAAGAGATCGAGCGCATGCGGGACGAGGCGCTCGCCGCCTTCGCCGCCGCGGGCGACCTCGACGCGCTCGCCCACGCGAAGACGGCGCACACCGGTGGCACCTCGCCGCTGGCGCTCGCCAACCGGGAGATCGGCGCCCTGCCCCCGCAGGCCAAGGCCGCCGCCGGCAAGCTCGTGGGCCAGGCCCGCGGCATCGTCTCCAAGGCGCTCGCCGCCCGGCAGACCGAGCTGGAGGCCGAGCGCGACGCGCGCGTCCTCGTCGAGGAGGCCGTCGACGTCACCCTGCCGTACGACCGCGTCCCGGCCGGCGCCCGGCACCCGCTGACCACCCTCATGGAGCGCGTCGCCGACGTCTTCGTGTCGATGGGCTACGAGGTCGCCGAGGGCCCCGAGGTCGAGGCGGAGTGGTTCAACTTCGACGCCCTCAACTTCGTCCCGGACCACCCGGCCCGCCAGATGCAGGACACCTTCTTCGTCCAGGGCCCCGAGGGGACGACCGGCGACGAGTCCGGCGTCGTGCTCCGTACGCACACCTCGCCGGTCCAGGCCCGCACCCTCATCGACCGGGAGCCCCCGGTCTACGTCGTGTGCCCCGGCCGCGTCTACCGCACCGACGAGCTCGACGCCACGCACACCCCGGTCTTCCACCAGATCGAGCTGCTCGCCGTCGACGAGGGCCTCACCATGGCCGACCTCAAGGGCACCCTCGACCACATGGTCCAGGCGCTCTTCGGCCCGGACATGAAGACCCGGCTGCGGCCGAACTTCTTCCCGTTCACCGAGCCGTCCGCCGAGATGGACATGCTCTGCTACGTCTGCCGCGGCGAGTCCGTCGGCAACCCGGACCGTCCCTGCCGCACCTGCGGCAGCGAGGGCTGGATCGAGCTCGGCGGCTGCGGCATGGTCAACCCGAAGGTGCTCGTCGCCTGCGGTGTGGACCCCGAGAAGTACAGCGGATTCGCCTTCGGGTTCGGCATCGAGCGGATGCTGATGTTCCGCCACAACGTCGAAGACATGCGAGACATGGTCGAGGGTGACGTCCGGTTCACCCGGCCGTTCGGGATGGAGATCTGATGCGGGTCCCGCTTTCTTGGCTGCGGGAGTACGTCGACCTGCCGGAGACCACCACCGGCCGCGACGTCCAGGCCAAGCTCATTTCGGCAGGCCTCGAGGTCGAGACCGTCGAGCAGCTCGGCGCCGGCCTGACCGGCCCGCTGGTGGTCGGCAAGGTCCTCACCATCGAGGAGCTGACGGAGTTCAAGAAGCCCATCCGCTTCTGCACCGTCGACGTCGGCCAGGCCAACGGCACCGGCGAGCCCCAGGAGATCATCTGCGGCGCCCGGAACTTCGCCGAGGGCGACAAGGTCGTCGTGGCCCTGCCCGGCGCCGTGCTCCCCGGAGACTTCCGGATCGCCGAGCGCAAGACGTACGGCCGCGTCTCCCGGGGCATGATCTGCTCCGGCGACGAGCTCGGCATGGGCGACGACGGCACGCACGGCATCATCGTGCTGCCGCCGGAGCACGAGGTCGGCACGGACGCCACGGTCCTCCTGGAGCTGTTCGACGAGGTCCTCGACATCGCCGTCACCCCGGACCGCGGCTACTGCCTCTCGATGCGCGGCGTCGCCCGCGAGACGGCCACCGCCTACGGCCTGCCGCTGCGCGACCCGGCGCTCCTCGACGTGCCCGCGCCGAACTCGTACGGCTACCCGGTCCAGATCGCCGACCCGATCGGCTGCGACCGCTTCACCGCCCGTACGGTCGTCGGCCTCGACCCCGAGGCCCGCAGCCCGATCTGGCTGCAGCGCCGCCTGCAGAAGGTCGGCATGCGCCCGATCTCGCTCGCCGTCGACATCACCAACTACGTGATGATGGAGCTCGGCCAGCCGCTGCACGCCTACGACCGCAGCCGGATCGACGGCCCCATCGGGGTCCGCCGCGCCGCCGCCGGCGAGAAGTTCACCACCCTCGACGGCACCGCGCGCGTCCTCGACTCCGGGGACCTGGTCATCACCGACAACAGCGGGCCCATCGGCCTCGCCGGTGTCATGGGCGGCGCCAACACGGAGATCGCCGACCCGGTCACCGACCCGGAGACCGGCATCGTCACCGGCACCACCGAGGTCGTCATCGAGGCCGCGCACTTCGACGCGATCTCGATCGCCCGCACGGCCCGCCGCCACAAGCTGGCCTCCGAGGCGTCCAAGCGCTTCGAGCGCGGCGTCGACCCGCAGGCCGCCGCCGCGGCCGCGCAGCGCACGGTCGACCTGCTCGTGCTCCTCGCGGGCGGCACCGCCGAGGCCGGCGTCACCGAGATCGCCGCCCCCTCCGCGCCGCACACCATCACCATGCCGGCGAACCACCCCGACAAGGTCGCGGGCGTCGACTACGGCCGCGAGATCGTCGTCCGCCGCCTCCAGGAGGTCGGCTGCGACGTCTACGGGCAGGACGAGCTCGTCGTCACCGTCCCGTCGTGGCGCCCCGACCTCTACGTGCCGAACGACCTGGCCGAAGAGGTCATCCGCCTGGAGGGCTACGAGAACCTGCCCTCCACGCTGCCGAAGCCCCCGGCCGGCCGCGGGCTCACCGAGCGCCAGCGCACCCACCGCCGGGTGGGCCGCGCCCTGGCCGGCGCCGGCTACGTCGAGGCCCTGAACTACCCGTTCATCGGCGAGCAGGCCCTCGACCACCTCGGCCTCGACGCGGACGACGCCCGTCGCCGCCTCGTGAAGCTGGTCAACCCGCTCTCCGACGAGGAGCCCGCGCTCCGCACGACGCTGCTCCCGGGGCTGCTCGGCGCGCTCCGCCGCAACGACAGCCGCGGCAGCCACGACCTGGCGCTCTTCGAGACCGGTCTGGTCTTCCGTCCCACCGAGGGTCAGCCGGGCGTCGCCGTCCGCCTGGGCGTCGACCGCCGTCCCTCCGACGAGGAGATCGCCCGCGTCAACGCCGTGCTGCCCGAGCAGCCCCGGGAGCAGCGTCGTGCGGAGCGCGGGCTCCTCGTCGGAGAGCGGGTTGACCAGCTTCACGAGGCGGCGACGGGCGTCGTCCGCGTCGAGGCCGAGGTGGTCGAGGGCCTGCTCGCCG
>NZ_MWIG01000392.1:0-4655 GCF_002156145.1 Streptomyces sp. NRRL B-24572
GCCCGTCCACCAGCTTCCAGCTCGCCTCGGGCCCGGACCCCATGAACACCCACCCGTCGACCTGCCGCTCCACCCGCACGCCGTCGACGCGGACGACTCCGATCTGGTGATCACGCCCGCCGACGTCGACGGCGTGCGGGTGGAGCGGCAGGTCGACGGGTGGGTGTTCATGGGGTCCGGGCCCGAGGCGAGCTGGAAGCTGGTGGACGGGCGGCTCA
This sequence comes from Streptomyces sp. NRRL B-24572, assembly GCF_002156145.1. Lineage (NCBI taxonomy): Bacteria > Bacillati > Actinomycetota > Actinomycetes > Kitasatosporales > Streptomycetaceae > Streptomyces > Streptomyces sp. NRRL B-24572. Next base: position 219 of record NZ_MWIG01000392.1, read on the forward strand.
CCTTGCGGGTGGGCTGCGATGCGGTTGCGGCCGGCTGCTCGGCCGTGCACCGGATCCAGGTGCCCCGTGGTGTCGCCGTGACCGTCGAGGACGACAACGGGGACGTCACCGCCGAGGGCTTCACCACGCCCCTCAAGGTGCGGTCCGACGACGGGGACATCCGCGTGCGGAAGGTCAGTGGGGGGCTCGATCTCGGGAGTCGGGACGGGGACGTGAGCGTCGAGGATTCCGTTCGGTCGCCCGCCGTCGCCGTCCGGTCCGACGACGGGGACGTACGCATCACCCTCGCCGCCGTTCCCCGCAAGGTCGACGTCGTCACCGAGGACGGTGACGTCACCGTGACCGTGCCGAAGGCCGAGTACGAGGCGTCCGGCGCCAGTGACGACGGTGAGGTCCGTCTCGACGTACCCCGCCGCGACGGGAGCGGGAACGTGGTGAGCCTGCGCAGTGACGACGGGGATGTCCTCGTGCGCGCGGTGAACTGACCGGGCCGTGTGTTCGTCCTTACCGGGTGGGAGAATGAACCGGACCGGGCACGGCGGACACAGCACGGGGAGTAGTAGGTGGCGGCGAGCGACGCTAGGGGCACATCGGCGCCCGGTTTCTCCGTGTTCCGGTTGGCTGTCGCGCTGCCGTTGTTGGTCGGCGCGTTGGCGCCGCAGGCCTTCGCCGGCGGCGGGACGCGCCGCTGGTTCGGTGGGCGCGGGGAGGGCCAGCGGGCCGAGGCCCAGGCCGCCAAGGACGCCGCCGCGGCCGCCTTCTACGAGCTCGACACCGCCCAGCGCGGGCTCCGCATCTCCATCGAGACGATCACCGCCGTCGACGGTTCGCCGGAGGCCCGTCGCGCCGTCGAGGGCTTTGAAGCCCTGGGGCGGCGGATCGACGAGGTCAGTCATTCTTATATCGCCGCCGTTGACGCGCATGATCTCGATCGGGACGAGCTCGACGCCGGCACCGCTTCGCGTGCCCGTGCCGAGCTGACCCGCGCCAAGGAAGAGCTCGACCGCGTCAAGGGTGAGTTGGACCGGTTCGAGGAGGGGCTCGCCTCTCTTCTCGGGCGTGCCGAGACGCAGCTCGCCCGGGTCGCCCCCGCCGTCGAGCGGGCCCGGCAGGCGCTGCGGGGTGCGAGCGGTGCCCTGGATGCAGTACGCGAGAGGGGGCTGCGTGCCGATGATCTGGCCGCGCGGCTCGCCGCGCTCGGGCCCGAGCTGACCCTCCTCAACGAGGGCGCCGGCCGGCACGGCGTCCCCGAGACGCTGCAGCGCGCCGACCGGGTGCTGCGGGACGCCGAGGCCGTACGCGCCGAGGCCGAGCGGCTGCCCGAGCGGGCCACCGAGATCGACAAGCGGCTCGTGTCGCTGCGTACCCGCACCGAGGCGCTCACCACCCGCGCCGGGGGCGTCGAGCCCGTCCTCTCCGAGCTGCGGCGGCGGTACTCGGCCGCCTGCTGGCAGGACCTCCAGCACGTGCCGGAGCAGGCCGTCGTGACCCTCCGGCAGGCCGAGGAGCGGCTCGCCGAGGCCGGGAAGGCGCGGGCCGAGCAGCGCTGGCCCGACGCGACCTCCCTGCTCTCCACCGCCCGCGCGCTGCTCGACTCCACCGACGAGGCGGTCTCGGCCGCCGGAGACCGGCTGCGCCGCCTGGACGCCGTCGCGAAGGACCCGAAGGCGGAGATCGACCGCACCCGGTTCGCGGTACGGGACGCCCAGCGGCTCGCGATGGCCGGGCGGAGCACCCCCGACCCCCGGCACGCCCGGCCCCTCGACGACGCCGTCGCCCGCCTCGACCGGGCCGTGGACGGCCTGGAGGGCCGCCACCCGGATTATTGGCACTTCCTGACCGAGCTGGAGGGCGTCCGCGCCACCGCCGCCCGGGTCGTCGGGCAGATCCGGGAGGAGCGGGGATCCGGCGTCGGCCACTGATGGCGCGCTCGTACCGCCGTTAGCCTGTTCCCATGCCTCGTTACGAATACCGCTGCCGCACCTGTGGCGACACCTTCGAGCTCAGCCGTCCCATGGCCGAGTCCTCCGCTCCCGCCGCCTGCCCCGCCGGGCATGACGACACCGTGAAGCTGCTGTCCGCCGTCGCCGTGGGAGGAAGCAGCAACGCCGCCCCCGCGCAGGGCGGTGGCGGCGGCGGTGGCTGCTGTGGCGGGGGCTGCTGCGGCTGACCCCTGGGGCCTGTCCGGCCCTGATCCGCCGGACGGGCTCCAGCAGTCTCTAGACGGCTGCCGCGGCTCTGAAGCGGCGGAGGATCTCCTCGCCCGCCGCCACTCCACGCTCCGCGAGGACGTCGAGGTGGGGGGCCGTCCAGTCGCTGTCGGCCAGTTCGCCGTGGCCCGGGCGCCAGGCCCGGTCCGCGGCGAGCAGCAGGTCGGCGTCGAGGAGCGAGTCCCCCGCCGCCAGGGTGAGCGTCGCGCCGGTGCGGCGGGCGACCTCGCGGACGGCCGCGCTCTTGGTGAGCGGCTTCGGCACGGCGTACACCTTGCGGCCCTGCAGCGAGACGGTCCAGCCGCGGTCCCCCGCCCAGCTGCCGAAACGGTCCAGCCAGTCCTCGGGGAGCCGCTCCCGCTCGACGACGAGGTACGCGAAGAGGTCCTCGGCCACCCGGTGCTTGCGCACCCAGGACAGGTCCGTGGTGGCGGTGAGGTAGGCGCGGATCTCGGAGAGCGGCGCGCATTCGTCGGCCAGCCTGCGGACGACGGACTCGTGCCAGTCGCGGTCGGAGACGCCGTCGACGAGGATGTGCCCGCCGTTCCCGCAGATCGCGTACGCCGGTGCGGTGCCCGGGAGCTGGATGCGCTGGTACTGCTTGCGCGTCCGTGTCGTCGTCGGCACGAAGACCGTTTCGGCGGTCAGCCTCGCGAGGAGGTCGGCCGCGTCCTCGGTCATGTACGAGAGCGGCTTGGACTCGTGGACCTCCACGCAGAGCAGCCGGGGCGCCTGGGCGTCCGGCATGCCGAGGGCCAGGGCCGCGGTCGAGTAGATGAGGGTGCGGTCGAGGTCGCTCGCCACCAGCGTCTTCGTGCTCGTGCTCGTGCTCGTGCTCGTGCTCGTGATGGTGCTCGTGCTCGTACCTGTACTCGTGCTTGTGCTCGTGCTCGTGGGCCTGGTCACTGGGACACCACCGCCTTTCCGTCGGCGCCCGTCGCGCCCCTCGTGTACTGAGGGTGGATCAGGCCCACGCAGCTGTACGGTAGTTCGTCGACCTCCTCGACCGGTACGCCGCGCTGCTCGGCGAGCAGCCGCACGTGCGCGAGGTCCGCGTCCGCGCCCCGCTTGGCCAGGATCTTCCAGGGGACCCGGCGCAGCAGGACTCGCGTGGTCTCGCCGACGCCCGGCTTGACCAGGTTGACGTCGTGGATGCCGTACTCCTCGCTGATCCGCTCGACGGCCGCCCAGCCCTCCCAGGTGGGGGTGCGGTCGGCGGCCAGGAGCTCCTTGACGTCCGTGTCGACGGTCGCGGCGACCTCGTCGAAGCGGGCGGCGACGGCGTCGAGGAAGGCCACGGAGACGTCGGCCCCGGCCAGTTCGCGGTAGAACTTGGCGCCGTGGAAGTCGTTCGGTCCGACCAGGTCGGAGCGGAGGACCGTACGCGATATCAGGCCGGAGACCGTGGAGTTGAGGCAGGCGGAGGGGATGAGGAAGTCCTCGCGGGTGCCGTAGGTGCGGACGCAGGAGCCGGGGTCGGCGAGGACCGCGATCTCCGGGTCGAAGCCGTCGAACTCCTTGAGCGCTTCCGCGAGTTCGCGCGTGATGGCGCCCTTGCCCGTCCAGCCGTCGACGAACACGACGTCGGCCGGGTCGTGGTGGGCGGCGAGCCAGCGCAGCGCGTTGGCGTCGATGCCGCGGCCGCGCACGATGGAGACGGCGTAGTGCGGGAGGTCGAGGCCGTGGCGGGCCTGCGCCCAGCGGCGCATGAGGACGCCGACGGGGGTGCCGGCCCGGGCGAGGGAGACGAGGACCGGGCGGGCGGAGCGTTCGGCGAGGACGGTCTCCGTGACCGTGCCGACGGCGCGGGCGATGCGGGCCGCCGAGCTCTCCAGGGCCGTGTGGAAGAGCTGCTGGTAGCGCTCGCTGGGCTGGTACTCGACGGGGAGCGACTCGGCGTAGTGGGCGCCGCCGCTCTGGATGGCCTCCTCGCGTTCCTCGGTGGGGGCCTCGAGTTCGACGTCCGAGAGGTCCTGGAGCAGCCAGCCGACCTCTTCGGGTGCGTAGGAGGAGAAGGCGGGGCCGCGGAGGGGCTCGGGCAGCATGGAGCTCCTTTCGGGAGCTTCGGGAGCTTCGGTCACTTCGGTGGCGCGGACCGTGGGGGTGTAGGACGGGATCACCGCGAGCACGACGCGCGGGATGTGCGCGGCGAGCTGGGCGAGCAGGCCGTCCGGGGCGTGCAGGGCCGGGGTGTCGGCGGCGGAGTCGACGACGAGGACGACGGCGT
>NZ_MWIG01000393.1:0-5063 GCF_002156145.1 Streptomyces sp. NRRL B-24572
CTTCCTTCGTTCCCGTTTCCGGGCCCTCCGGGCGCTTCCTTCGTTTCCGACTCTATCAGATCTTTCCGATCCGATTTCCTCGGTGCTTTCCGGTCCCTTTCGCTTTCGCTCCGGGCCCTTCCGGCGTTTCCGACTCTATCAGATCCTTTCGGCGTCTGATTCCCAGTCAGGGGGGTTTGTCTTTCCGGCTGTTGGGCCGTTCCGACGTCTCAAACTCTAGCGGGTTTCCCCGGCGACTCATAATCGAGTCATTCGAAATGAATTTCGGCATGCCGAAATTCGTCCCGGTGGGGAGTTCGTGCTGAGTAGAGGTGCCGCATCTGCGGCGGGAGTGGTCGTCGAAGAACCGTTCCGGCTCCGTGACAACTCGGAGAACACTACGCATCCAGGAGGGGCGTGTCAACCCCCGTCCGATGGCGTCAGTCCAGGTCCGTCAGGCGGCCGCCGGCGTCCGGCTGGGTGAGCTCCACGCGGCGGAGGAGGCGGATGAGGACATCGCCGAGGACGCCCTTCTCCTCCGTCGTGAGGTCCTGGAGGAGGTCCTCCTCGAAGTAGGTGGCCATGCGCATGGCCTCCAGCCACTTCGAGCGGCCCTCGTCGGTGAGCTCGACGATCACGCGGACGCGGTTGTTCTCGTCGCGGTCGCGGGTGACCAGGCCCTCGCCGGCCATGCGGTCGATGCGGTGGGTCATCGCCGCCGGGGTGAGGCCGAGACGCTTGGCCAGTTCGCCGGGGCCGAGGCGATAGGGGGCACCGGCGAGGACGAGGGTCTTGAGGACCTCCCACTCCGCGTTGCTGATGCCGAGGTCGGAGAGCTGGCGGCCGTACGCCACGTTCATCCGGCGGTTCAGCCGGCCGAGGGCGGAGACGACCTTCTCCACCTGCGGGTCGAGGTCGCGGTACTCGCGCTGATACGCGGCGATCTGCTCGTCGAGGCTCGGCTCCTGGGGAGCGGTGTCGGACATGCGGTGAGTATCCCACGGGCCTCGTTGGCGTTGAAGTCCTTCGGTGTGTACTGTTAAGGCGTTAACTTTAGTGTTGAAGTCTTCAGGGTTCAGGCGTACAGCTCTGAACCCGCGACCGAAGTGGGTGAGTGTGACCAAGGCGAGGGGCGCAGCGATGCGCCGCATTCAGGCAGGCAGCGCGCTGAGCGCGTTCGGACTCGGCTTCACCGTGCCGTACCTCTATGTGTACGTGGCGCAGGTGCGGGATCTGGGCGCTGCGACGGCGGGCGTCGTGCTGGCCGTCTTCGCCATGGCCGCACTGGTGGTGCTGCCCTTCAGCGGGCGGGCCGTCGACCGGCGTGGGCCCGTGCCCGTGCTCCTGGTGGCCTCGGTCGTCGCCGCCGTGGGTGCGGTGGGGATGGGCTTCGCCTCCAGCGTGCCTGCGGCCGTGGGGGCCGCGGCGCTGCTCGGTGCCGGTACGGCGGTGCTCCAGCCGGCCCTCGCCACGATGATCGTCTGGTGCTCCTCGCAGGCCGGTCGTACGCGGGCCTTCGCGATGCAGTTCTTCCTGCAGAACCTGGGGCTCGGTATCGGCGGTCTGATCGGCGGTCTGCTCGTCGACACGAGCCGGCCGGGCAGTTTCATCCTGCTGTTCTCGATCGAGGCGGCGATGTTCCTCGTGCTCGCCGCGATCGTCGGGACGGTCCGGATGCCGGGTTCGCCCGCGCTCCAGGGCGCCCGTCCCTCCGAGGGCGGCAAGGGCGGCGGTGTCCGCGCGCTGCTCGGGCACAAGGCGATGGTGCAGCTGTGTGTCCTCGGGTTCGTGCTGTTCTTCGCCTGCTACGGGCAGTTCGAGTCGGGTCTCGCCGCGTACGGCACCGAGGCCGCCGGCATCCAGCCGTCGGCGCTCGGGCTCGCGCTGGCCGCCAACACGGCGGTGATCGTGGTGGCCCAGTTCCTGGTGCTGCGGTTCGTCGAGCGCCGGAAGCGGACGCGGGTGATCGCGGCCGTGGGTCTGATCTGGACCGTGGCGTGGCTCATCGCCGGGTACGCGGGTCTCGGGCACGGCAGCCAGGCCATGGCGACGGCGGCCTTCGTCTCCACGTACGCCCTCTTCGGGCTCGGTGAGGCGATGCTGTCGCCGACCGTGGCGCCGCTGGTGGCCGATCTGGCGCCGGAGTCGATGGTCGGGTCGTACAACTCGGCCTTCGCCCTGATGAAGCAGCTGGCGCTGGCCGTCGGTCCGGCCGTGGGCGGGCCCATGGGGGCCGCGCTGCACGGTCCGTACATCGTGACCTTCGTGCTGTTCTCGCTGGGGATCACGTTCCTGGCCCTGCGTCTGGGCAAGCGGCTCACTCCCGAGCAGGACCAGCCTTCTCTGGCCCTCAAGCCCTCGAAGGTGGTCGCTCGGCACGAGCCGGCCCGCGAGACGGCCGCCGCCTAGTCGGGCAGGGCGAACTCGCACCAGACCGCTTTGCCGCCGCCCGGTGTGCGGCGGCTTCCCCAGGACGAGGCGATCGTCGCGATGATCGAGATTCCGCGACCCGCCTCGTCCTCCGTTTCCGCCCTGCGGCGGCGCGGCAGGTGGTCGTCGCCGTCCGTGACCTCGATGATCAGGCGGCGGTCGGTGCGGCGCAGCCGCAGGCGCATGGGCGGGGTGCCGTGCTGGAGGGAGTTCGCCACGAGCTCGCTGGTGGCGAGGACGCCCAGGTCGCGGAGCTCCACCGGGAAGCGCCAGGAGGAGAGGACTCCGGAGGCGAACGCACGCGCGCGGGGGGCCGCCTCCACGCCGCCGAGCAGCTCCAGGGCGGCGTTGTGGAAGAGCTCGGCGTCCGCGCCCTTGCGTGAGGGGTGCTGGACGACCAGGACGGCGACGTCGTCGTCGTGCTCGGCGGTCACCCCGAGGGCGCGGAGCAGCCGGTCGCAGACCACCTGCGGGGTGCCGGCCGCGCCGGCCAGGGCGCGGGCCAGGGCGGCGACGCCCTCGTCGATGTCCTCGCGGCGGCGCTCGACCAGGCCGTCCGTGTAGAGGACGGCGGTGGAGCCGGGCGGCAGGGCGATGGAGCCGGAGGCGTGCAGCCAGCCGCCGGTGCCGAGCGGCGGTCCCGTCGGGTCCTCGGCGCGGCGGACCGTGCCGTCCTCGTCCCGTACGAGGATCGGGAGGTGGCCTGCGGAGGCGTACACCAGCTTGCCCTCGCTGGGGTCGTGGATCGCGTACACACAGGTGGCGATCTGGCTGGCGTCGATCTCGGCGGCGAGGCCGTCGAGGAGCTGGAGGACCTCGTGCGGGGGCAGGTCCAGGCGCGCGTAGGCCCGGACGGCGGTGCGGAGCTGGCCCATGACGGCGGCGGCGCGGACGCCCCGGCCCATCACGTCGCCGATGACGAGCGCGGTGCGGCCGGCGCCGAGGGTGATCACGTCGTACCAGTCGCCGCCGACGGCCGCGTCCGCGACGCCGGGCTGGTAGGTGGCGGCGATCCGCAGGTCGTCGGGCTGCTCCAGTTCCTGCGGGAGCAGGGAGCGCTGGAGGGTGACGGCGGTCTCGCGGTGCCGGCGCTCGCTGGCGCGGAGCCGCTCGGCGGCCTCGGCGTGGTCGGTGACGTCGGCGGCGTGGACGAGGACGCCGCCGCCGTCGAGGCGGGGGCTGTCGACGGGCAGGCACGTGACCGTGTACGAGCCGCCGTCCTTGGTCCGCCGGGACTTGACCGTGCGGGGCTTTCCGCTGCGCAGCACCTGGTCCATGAGGGGCAGCAGGCCGAGCTCCTCGGCCTCCGGGCAGGTGTCGGCGACGGTGGCGCCGGCGGGGCGCGGGCCGAACGCGGCGGCGTACGCGTCGTTCACGTACGCGATGCGGTGCTCCGGGCCGTACACGAGGGCGACGAGGCCGGGGAGCCGGCCGAGCAGCTCCCGTACGGAGAAGTCCTCCAGGGCGGGGATGTCGGCATCCTCTGCTGCGAGGTGCTCCAACTGCTGACCGCACTCACCGCGGGCGGCGGGCACGGAGCCTTCGGTCCCCCGCGCCGCGCGGCGCTGCGTGCCGGGGAGCCGGGCGCTCCAACGGGTGAAGTTCACGGATCTGTATGCCTCGTGGTGTCGGTGCCGTGCAGAGTCACGCTGTGCAGGTGTGAGCCCACCTATGGTCACACGTCCAGTGTGGACGAGTGCACTGACAGTGATGTCAGGACTGCGGCTTGTCGCCGTCGCCGGGGGGTGGAGCTGCGGCGAGTTCGAATTCGGCCCGGGGGTGTTCAAGGGAGCCGAGGGAGACGATCTCCCGTTTGAACAGGCCGGACAGGGTCCATTCGGCGAGGACCCGGGCCTTGCGGTTGAAGGTGGGGACGCGGCTGAGGTGGTAGGCGCGGTGCATGAACCAGGCCGGGTATCCCTTGAGTTTGCGTCCGTAGACGTGGGCCACTCCCTTGTGGAGGCCGAGGGAGGCGACGGAGCCCACGTACGCGTGCTCGTACTCCTTGAGCGGCTGTCCGCGGAGGGAGGCCGCGATGTTCTCGGCGAGGACCTTGGCCTGGCGGACGGCGTGCTGGGCGTTGGGCGCGCACTCCTTGTCCGGCTCCTTCGCCGTGACGTCGGGGACGGCGGCGGCGTCGCCGGCCGCCCACGCGTGCGCGGTGCCCTCGACGGCGAGCTGGGCGGTGCAGCGGAGCCTGCCTCGCTCGTTCAGCGGCAGGTCGGTGGCGGCGAGGACGGGTGCGGGCTTCACGCCGGCGGTCCAGACGACGGTACGGGTGGGCAGGCGGGTGCCGTCGCTGAGGACGGCGACCCGGTCCTCGCAGGACTCCAGGCGGGTCTCCAGGCGCACGTCGATGTTCCGGCCGCGCAGCTCGCGGATGGTGTACCGGCCCATCTCCTCGCCGACCTCGGGGAGGATCCGGCCGGAGGCCTCGACGAGGACCCAGCGCAGGTCCTCGGGCTTGACGTTGTGGTAGTACCGCGTGGCGTAGCGGGCCATGTCCTCCAGCTCGGCGAGGGCCTCCACGCCCGCGTAGCCGCCGCCGACGAAGACGAAGGTGAGGGCGGCGTCGCGGATCGCGGGGTCGCGGGTGGAGGAGGCGATGTCCATCTGCTCGATGACGTGGTTGCGCAGGCCGATGGCCTCCTCGA
>NZ_MWIG01000394.1:0-7799 GCF_002156145.1 Streptomyces sp. NRRL B-24572
CGCGCTGCTCGCCGCGCAGCGCGAGCGCGGCGAGCAGCGCGCGCAGCCGGGCGCCGCCGAGGGGGAGCGGGGTGCCGTCGGGACGAAGGGCCTCGGTGGTGCCGAGGATGAGATACCGCACCGACCCATTGTGTCGGGCGGGTATGACATGCGCCTCGGGGTTTACCCCGGTGGGTCCCTGAGAAGGCACCGGTGCGGCGCGCCGATCCGCCGTGCGGCGCGGTCTCGGGCCGGCTCTCAGGCCGGCAGCGAGCGGGACGTCGGGATCAGGGGGCCCTGGACCGCGCGGTGGGCCCGGGGTTCGGTCGTGTTGGTCCAGCAGGATCCCCGGCGGGCGAGGAGGCGGCGGAGCCAGAGTTCGGTGGAGACGAGGTCGGCGAGGCCGTCGAGGGGGACGGCGGCGCCGTCGGTCGCCGCGCGGAGGGCCTTGCGGACGACGCGCGCGTCGATCAGGCCCGCGTCGGCGAGGAGCGGGGCGTCGAAGAGGGCCAGGAGTTCCGGGAGCGCCGCGCGCAGGCCCGCGCGCGTGGCCGCGGCCGGGACGGCCGGGTGGGGGGCGCCCCAGCCCGGGGGGAGGTCGTGGACGCCGGCGCCGGAGAGGACCGTGCGCAGGACGCCGGCCCGGGCGTCCGGCTGGACCCGGAGCGATTCGGGGAGGTCGCGGCAGGCCCGTACGACCTGGTTGTCGAGGAAGGGGGCGTGGAGGCGCTGGCCCCGGATCTCTGCGGCCTGTTCCAGGACGCGGTGGTCGGCCGCCGCGCGGGCGAGGGCGGCACGCGCGCGTGCCTCGCCGGGGCGCTGGACGGAGGCCGGGAGGGTCGCCGCCCGGTTCAGGCGAACCGATACTTCAGCGAGGGCCTCGCCCGTCAGCCAGCGCGCCGCCGGGCCCGGCCGCGACCAGGTGAGGGCGGAGAGCGAGGCCTCCAGGGGACCGAAGCCGTCCGGGGCCGTGCGGTTCGCCTCCAGGACCCGCCTCGCCGCCGCCTCCAGACCCGTGCGGTACGGGGTGCGGGCCAGCTTCCGCGCCGCCCGGTACACCGTCAGCGGGACGAGCAGCGAGCCCGCCGAGGGCCCCGAGGCCTTCGCGAGCGCCGTCACCGGACGCACCAGGGAGCGGCGCCTGCGGTCCATCAACAGATCGGCGAGGCGCGCCGGGTGCGCGTCCAGGACCTGCTTCGCGCCCATGCCGGTGAAGTGGTCGGCGCTGCCGCCCGCGAGCCGCCTGCGGTGCCGCTCGGCCGTGACCAGGGCGGGCCCCGGCTCGTCGGTGAGCGGGCCGTCCAGGGCGGCGTACGGGAGCGCCTCCTCGCCTCCCGCGACGACGACGTGGTGAAGGCGTGGGTCCGCCGCGATCTCCCGCGCCCGCTCCAGCTCCGCCGTACGCCGCGCACCGGCCCTCGTCGCCAGGTCGTTGAACGTGACGGCGAGCAGCCGCTCCCCCGCGCCCGTGCCGTGTCCGGTGATCGTGCCCGGCACCCCCGGGAGGCCCGCCGCGAGCAGGGCGAGCGTGCCGGAGGCGCTGCCGCCGGACAGGTCGGCGCCGATGCCGGGCGCCGGGCCCGCGCCCCGGGCCGCGCGCCGGTCGGCCGGTCCCATGCCGGGGACCGGGCCCGGGTCGGGGAGGGGCGTCTCGGGCGCGTGCCGGGGGGCGGTGAGCCGGGCTCGTACGGCCTCGATCAGGGCGTCCCGCACCCCTTCGACGGCCTGCCGGGGGTCGGTCTCGGGCGCCGCGACGGCGAGCGAGGCCACCTGCTCGTAGCCGGTGATCTCGCGCGAGCCCTCCCGCAGGATCAGCGCGTGTCCTGGCGGCACCCGCCGCACCCCCTCGTACGGGGTGGAGTCGCGCAGCGCCTCCGGGGTCTCGGGGCAGGCGAGCAGGGCGGCGAGGTGGCCGATGTCGAGCTGGGCCTCGACGAGGTCGGCGAGCGGCAGGGCGGCCGTGGCGTACGCGGTGCCGCCCGCCCACGGGGTGTGGAACACCGGCCGGGCGCCCGCGAGGTCGCCGGTGACGGTGACGCGGCGGCCGGTCTTCACGACGGCGGTGTAGCTGCCGGGCCAGGCGGTCAGGTGCCGCAACGCGCCCCCGCGCGCGGTGAGCAGGCCGATCCGCAGCTCCTCGTCGCTCGCGGCGCAGCAGCCGAGGACGGCGAGGCGGGTGTGGTCGTCGACGGCCACCACGCGCACCTCGTCGGGACGCCAGTCGCCGACCGCCCACAGCGGATCGGGGTCGCCCCACAGGAGTTGTGCGCCCACCGGTTGCACCGTGCGCCCCTCGGCCGCGCGGTCGGGGCCGGGGGCGTATCCGGGGTCGTACGGAGAGGACGGGGCGTACGCGCCGTTCACCGACCCCGCCCGGCCCCCCGCGGCCGTTGCGAAGCTCGCGGCGACACTGCTCCAGCCCACCAGCCATCGCATCGGCGCCTCCACATCCGTTTCGGTGGAGGACATGCTGCCACGACAACGGCGCACGGGGCGGGGTCCGGGTGCACGCGCGCGAAAGCCGAATGCGCCCCTGGCATGGGCCAGTTGAAGATCGGCTGCGCACCGGCGTCATTCGGCCAAATATCGACCCCCGTCGGAGGTTTCGACGGCCGTCCGGGCGGGACGCCGGCCACCGGCGGCCCGGGAGGCGCTCCCGCCTCCCGGCACCGACCGCCGCCCGCGGGGAATGGGGCGGCGGTGTCCCCCAGCCCACTGGTCCGGGACTCCGTTCCCGGCCGAGCGGGCCGACCCACGCGATATTCATGGAAGCGCTCCCCCGCCGGCCGGACGAGAGCGCACGGCCGGGCGCACGGCCACACGGCGGGAGCACGAGCCGCTCCGCCGACCCCGCCGGTCGCACGGTCACACAACAATCTCGCCATACGGAACACCGCCCCTTAACGGTGGGGATGCGGCGAACTACGCTGTGTTTACGAATGCCGCACGCCTATGCCCGGCGTCGTGGCGGCCGTCTGGGTGGTCGAGGGGTGGCGTCATGTCCAGGGAGCAACGCGGGCCGAACGAAAAGCTCGGCACGGTTCTCGCCCTCGCGGGAATCAGCAACGCCGGGCTCGCCCGGCGCGTCAACGACCTCGGTGCGCAACGGGGATTGACGCTTCGTTACGACAAGACCTCGGTCGCCCGGTGGGTGTCCAAGGGCATGGTGCCGCAAGGCGCCGCGCCGCATCTGATCGCCGCCGCGATCGGGCAGAAGCTGGGCCGGCCCGTGCCGCTGCACGAGATCGGGCTCGCGGACGCCGACCCGGCGCCCGAGGTGGGGCTCGCCTTCCCGCGCGACGTGGGCGAGGCGGTCCGCTCGGCCACCGATCTGTACCGGCTGGATCTCGCCGGCCGGCGGGCCGGCGGGGGCGGCATCTGGCAGTCGCTGGCCGGGTCCTTCGCGGTCAGCGCGTACGCGACGCCCGCGTCCCGCTGGCTGATAACGCCCGCCGACCCGTCGGTGGAGCGCGAGGCCCCGCGGCCCGTCGGCGTCGGCGCGGCGGGCGCGTCGGCCGCGGAACACGTGCGCGTGGGCCACAGCGACGTCGCCAAGCTCCGCGAGGCCGCCGAGGACGCCCGCCGCTGGGACTCCAAGTACGGCGGCGGCGACTGGCGTTCGTCGATGGTCCCCGAGTGCTTACGGGTGGACGCGGCGCCGCTGCTGCTCGGCTCGTACTCGGACGAGGTCGGCCGGAACCTGTTCGGCGCGACCGCCGAGCTCACCCGGCTCGCCGGCTGGATGGCCTTCGACACCGGGCAGCAGGAGGCCGCCCAGCGCTACTACATCCAGGCCCTCCGGCTCGCCCGCGCCGCAGCCGACGTGCCCCTCGGGGGCTATGTCCTCGCCTCCATGTCCCTCCAGGCCACCTACCGGGGCTTCGCCGACGAGGGCGTCGACCTCGCCCAGGCCGCCCTCGAACGCAACCGGGGGCTCGCCACCGCCCGCACCATGTCCTTCTTCCGGCTCGTCGAGGCCCGCGCGCACGCCAAGGCCGGCGACGGGGCCGCCGCCGCGGCCGCGCTCAAGTCCGCCGAGGGCTGGCTGGAGCGCTCCCGGGAGGGCGACGCCGACCCGACCTGGCTCGGCTTCTACTCGTACGACCGGTTCTGCGCGGACGCCGCCGAGTGCTACCGGGACCTGCGGATGCCGCGCGAGGTGCGGCGCTTCACCGAGCAGGCGCTGTCCCGGCCGACGGAGGAGTTCGTCCGCTCGCACGGGCTGCGGCTGGTGGTGTCGGCGGTGGCCGAGCTGGAGTCGGGCAACCTGGACGCGGCCTGCGCGGCCGGTACGCGCGCGGTGGAGGTGGCGGGGCGGATCTCCTCGGCGCGGACGACCGAGTACGTACGGGACCTGCTGCACCGGCTCGAACCGTACGGGGACGAGCCGCGGGTCATGGAGCTGCGGGAGCGGGCCCGCCCGCTGCTCGTCGCTCCGGCGTGACGGATCCGACGTGACGCACGTCCCACGGTGTGGGCGTTTAGCGGCATTGTCAGTGGGCCAGTGCACTATCGGGGTGGGAGGTGGCGCTGGTGTTTGACTGTGACGTTCTGGTGATCGGCGGTGGGATCGTCGGTCTCTCGACGGCGTACGCGGTGACGCGTGCCGCCCCCGGCACCCGGGTCACGGTCCTGGAGAAGGAGCACGCGCTCGCACGCCACCAGACCGGACGCAACAGCGGGGTGATCCACAGCGGGATCTACTACCGGCCGGGGTCGCTCAAGGCGCGGTTCGCGGTCGAGGGCGCGGCCGAAATGGTCAAGTTCTGTGCGGAGTGGGGCATTCCGCACGAGGTGACGGGGAAGATCATCGTCGCCACCGCGCGCGAGGAGCTGCCCCGGCTGCACGCGCTCGTGCAGCGCGGCCGGGAGAACGGCATCCCCGTGCGCGAGCTCGGCCCGGCGCAGATCAGCGAGTACGAGCCGCGGGTGCGGGGTCTCGCCGCGATCCACGTCGGCACGACCGGCATCTGCGACTACGGGGCGGTGGCGGAGCGGCTCGCCGAGGCCTCCGAGGCGCGGATCCTGTACGGCGCGGAGGTCGTCGCCGTCGACCGGCGGTCGTTCGGGGTGGCCGTGCGGACCGCCGACGGGCGTGTGGTGCGGGCGAAGGTCCTGGTCAACTGCGCGGGGCTGCACTGCGACCGGATCGCGCGGCTCGCGGGCGACGACCCGGGCATGCGGATCGTCCCCTTCCGGGGGGAGTACTACGAGCTCGCGGACCCGTCGCTGGTCCGAGGTCTGGTCTACCCCGTCCCCGACCCGGCCTTCCCGTTCCTCGGGGTGCACCTGACCCGGGGCATCGACGGCGGCGTCCACATCGGGCCGAACGCGGTCCCGGCGCTCGCGAAGGAGGGGTACGGCTGGTCCGTCGTCCGCCCGCGCGAACTCGGCGCCACCCTGGCGTGGCCCGGCTCGTGGGCGATCGCGCGTGCGCACTGGCGGTACGGGGCGGGGGAACTGCACCGGTCCGTGTCGAAGCGGGCCTTCACGGAGGCGGTGCGGCGGCTGCTGCCGATCGTGTCGGAGTCCGACCTGCGGCGGGCGGCGCCGGGGGTGCGGGCGCAGGCGGTGCTGCGGGACGGGACGCTCGTCGACGACTTCCTGATCCGCGAGGCGGCGCGGACGGTGCACGTCCTGAACGCGCCTTCGCCCGCGGCTACGGCCTCGCTGCCGATCGGGCGCGAGGTCGCGGGGCGGGCGCTGGCGCGGCTGTAGCCCGCCGTCCACACGGGCGGAGGGGGTTTCTGGGGTCCCGCCGTAGACTTGGTCGCATTGTGTCTGAGCAGATTGAGAACGGCCCGCAGCCCGTCGCCGACCCCGTCCAGCCCGCCCCGCGGCGCGGCAGTCGGATGTTCGCCCCCGGCGAGGGGCCCATGCCCGATCCCGCCGGGGCCCATCACGAGCGGCGGATCCGCAGCTTCCAGCCGCGCCGCAGCCGTGTCACGTACGGGCAGGCCGAGGCCATGCTCAAGCGGTGGCCCGACTGGGGGCTCGACATCGACGGCAAGCGGGTCCTCGACCTCGAAGAGATGTTCGACGGACTGCCCGTCGTCCTCGAGATCGGCTTCGGGATGGGCGAGGCGACCGCCCAGATGGCCGCCGCCGATCCCGCGACCGGGATCCTCGCCGTGGACGTGCACACCCCCGGCCAGGGCAATCTCCTCGGGCTCGCCGACCGCAACGGGCTCACCAACGTCCGCGTCGCCAACGGCGACGCGATCATCCTGCTCCGCGAGATGCTCGGCGACGCCACCCTCGACGGCTGCCGGGTCTACTTTCCGGACCCGTGGCCCAAGGCCCGCCACCACAAGCGCCGGCTCATCCAGCCCGAATTCCTCAGCCTCCTCGCGCCGCGGATGAAGCCCGGGGCCGTGCTCCACTGCGCCACGGACTGGGAGGAGTACGCCGTGCAGATGCTGGAGGTGCTCTCCGCGCACCCGGACTACGAGAACACGCAGGCCGACGGCGGCTACGCGCCCCGCCCCGACTTCCGGCCCCTCACCCGCTTCGAGGGGCAGGGCCTCGACAAGGGGCACGTCGTGCACGATCTGCTCTTCCGGAGGAAGTAGCCCCGCTGTCGGTGCGGGTCGTTAGGGTCGATCACGTGTCGAACCCCGTTCCCGTCGAAGGACCCGTTCCCGTCGAGGGACCCGTTCCCGTACCGCACCGGGACGCCGAGGAGCCGGCCTTCCCCGCCGCCGTCGACCGGTCCCAGTGGCGCTACCGGCCCCGCCGGGCCTTCTGGCGCAGCCGGCTGGTCCGCGCGGTCGCCGTCGTCACCCTGCTCGCGCTCTGCGCCCTGGTCATCCTGGCGCTGGTCCGCGAGCAGACCGGCACGCAGGGCTTCCTCGTCGGCCTGGGCCTCGCCGTGCTTCCCGTACCGCTGCTCATGTCGGCGTTCCGCTGGCTCGACCGGGTCGAGCCGGGCCCCTGGAAGAACCTGCTGTTCGCGTTCGCCTGGGGCGCCTTCGCCGCCGCGCTCGTCGCGATCCTGGCGAACTCCTTCGCGGTCCGCTGGATCGCCACGGCCACGGCCGATCCGGACTCCGCCGACACCCTCGGGGCCACCGTCGTCGCCCCGGTGGTGGAGGAGAGCGCCAAGGCCGCCGCGATCCTGCTGCTGTTCCTGTTCCGCAGGAGGTACTTCGGCGGGCTCGTCGACGGGGTCGTGTTCGCCGGTTTCACCGCCACCGGCTTCGCCTTCACCGAGAACATCCTCTATCTCGGCAACGCCTTCGGCGAGGACCAGGAGTTCGGCTCGACCGGCCTCGGTTCGGTGACCGCCGCGACCTTCTTCGTACGGGTCGTGATGTCGCCGTTCGCGCATCCGCTGTTCACCGTGCTCACCGGCATCGGCTTCGGTTTCGCCGCCCTCGCGCCGCGCGGGAAGCGGCTGCGCCGGGTGCTGCTGCCGCTGACCGGACTGCTGCTCGCCATGGGACTGCACGCCACCTGGAACGGCTCGGCCACCGTGGGCGGCCCGCTGGCCTTCTACGCGGTGTACGGGGCGCTCATGGTCCCGGCCTTCGGCCTGCTGACCTGGCTGGCGGTGTGGAGCCGGCAGCGCGAGCTGCGCACGATATCCGGGGAGCTCCCGGCGTACGCGGCGGCCGGCTGGCTCGCCCCCGCCGAGCCGGTCGCGCTGTCGTCGATGCGCGCCCGGCAGATGGCCCGCGCGTTCGCCGCCCGGACGTACGGCCCGCCGGCCGCGCGGGCGGTCGGCGAGTACGAGTCCTTCGCGACGACCCTCGCGTTCCTGCGGAACCGGGCCCGGCGCGGCGCGGCGGGCCCCGACTTCCCGGCCCGGGAGCAGGAGC
>NZ_MWIG01000395.1:0-1320 GCF_002156145.1 Streptomyces sp. NRRL B-24572
GGCGGGGCGCAGGCCCACAACGGGGCGGGTCAGGTGGTCGGGGTGGCGTGCCAGTCCGGGGCCAGGACCGACCAGATCTCCTCGTCGTGCCGCTTGCCCCGGTAGTCGTAGCTCTCCCGCAGCACCGCCTCCCTCGTCATGCCGAGCCGCCGCGCCACCGCGATGCTCGGTTCGTTGTCGGAGGAGACCACCCACTGCACCCGGTGGATCCCGCGCACCGAGATCGCCCAGTCGATGAGCGCCCGCGCCGCCCGGGTCACCAGGCCCTTGCCGGCGGCCGCCGGCTCCAGCCAGCAGCCCGCCTCGGCCGTGCCGCCGACGGGGTCGAACGTGCGGAGGATCACCGCGCCGACGAGCGTGCCGTCGGACCATATGCCGTGGATGCGTCCGGTGTCGGCCGCCACCCTCTCCGCGTACGCCCGGAGGAAGGCCCGGCTCGACTCCAGGTCCGTCACGACGTCGGGGAGCCCGTTCCGCGCGCCGATGAACTCCCGTCCCCGGTCCATGTGCGCGAGGAACTCCTCGGCCTGCCACGGTTCGAGCGGGCGCAGCTCCGCGCCGTCGTCACCCAGGGACATCGCGTACACCGGCATCGCCTTCCTCATCTCACGGCAAGCATCAAGGGATCAGGACGATCTTGCCCCGAACGTGGCCCGACTCGCTCAACTCCTGCGCCCTCGCCGCCTCCTTCAGCGGCAGCGTCTCCGCCAGGCGGACCGTGAGCGCGCCCTCCACCGCCAGGCGGGCCTGGGCCGCGAGCCCGGCCCGTACGGCCTCCGGCTCCCCCGTGACGCCCGAGAAGACGATGCCGTGCTCCTCCGCGTCCGTCGCCGCGATCGTCACGATCCGCTCCTTCGCCGCGTCGCCGCCGCCGAGCAGCTCGATGGCGACCGGCAGGACGCCGTGCCCGGCCGCGTCGAAGACCGCGTCGACGCCCTCCGGGGCGGCGGCCCCGACCCGGTCGGCCAGGCCGTCCCCGTACGCGACGGGGATCGCGCCGAGCTCCCGCAGGTACGCGTGGTTGGACTCCGAGGCGCTGCCGATCACCGTGATCCCGGCCGCGACCGCGAGCTGGACGGCCACCGAGCCGACGACGCCCGCCGCGCCGTGCAGGAACAGCGTCTCGCCCTCCCGCACCCGGAGCAGGTCCAGGACGCGCTGGGCGGTCTCGCCGGCCACCGGGAGGCTCGCGGCGGCCTCCCAGGAGAGCCCGGCGGGCTTGGGGGCGACGGTGCCGGCGATGGCGTACTCGGCGTAGGCGCCGGTCTTCGTCCAGCCGAGGACCTCGTCGCCGACGGCCACGTCGGTGACGCCCTCGCC
>NZ_MWIG01000396.1:0-3606 GCF_002156145.1 Streptomyces sp. NRRL B-24572
TGTGTATACGAGACAGCTGCGGCCCCGTCGGGCCCCCGCCCCGCCGGGCCCCGCTCTCATCCCGCTTTCACGCGGGCCTTATCCCCTCATCACACGCGGCCCCTACCTTCACGCCATGTTCTTCACCTACCTCCGGCGCGAGCTGCGCCGTCGCAGAAAGGCGGCGCTCGTCGTCGCCTCCGGGCTCGCGCTCGGCATCGCGCTGGTCATCGTCGTGAACTCCGTCTCCTCCGGCATGAGCCGGGCCCAGGGCAAGGTCCTCGAATCCCTCTACGGCCTCGGTACGGACCTGACGGTGACCAAGGCGCAGGAACGGTCCGAGGCCGGTGCGCAGAGGCCCCGGTTCGAGTTCCAGGGCAAGGAGGACGGCAAGGAGCAGAGCAGCGACCGGCTGATGGTCCAGGGCTTCCGGACCCTCGCCGACTCCACCGTCGGCACGGTCGCGAAGCAGCAGGGCGTCGACCGGGCCGTCGGCGGTCTCAGCCTCGTCGATCTGAAGATCAACGGCGAGTTCAAGCGCGGGCAGATCCAGCGAGGCCAGGTCCAGCAGGCTCGGCCCGGCGGCCCGGTCGGAGAGAACGGCGGTGGTGGCGCCGGTCCCGGCGACACCGTGACCGGCGGCGGCGCGGCCTTCGACGTCGACTCCTTCACGATCTACGGCACCGACGTCACCGTCCCCGACCTCGGCCCCCTCACCACCTCCGCCGTCTCCGAGGGCCGCGCCTTCAAGACCACCGAGACCGACGCGAAGGTCGCCGTCGTCGACAGCGCCTACGCTCAGCAGAAGGACCTCTCCGTCGGTGACGAACTGACCGTCAAGGGAGTGAAGTTCGAGATCGTCGGCATCGCGACCGCCGAGAGCGGACAGCCCGCCGCCCAGGTCTACCTGCCGCTCAAGCAGGCGCAGACCCTCTCCGGGTCCGCCGGCAAGATCACCACGATCTATGTGAAGGCGACCGACTCGACCCGCATCGACGAGGTCAAGACCGCCATCCAGAAGAACGTCTCCGGCACCACCGTCACCACCTCCGCCGACCTCGCGCAGACCGTCTCCGGCTCGCTCGACACCGCCGCCGACCTCGCCTCCAACGTCGGCAAGTGGCTCTCGTACGCCGTGCTGCTCGCCGCCGTCCTCGTCGCCGGGCTCCTCACCTCCGCCGCCGTCGGTCGCCGCGTCCGCGAGTTCGGCACCCTCAAGGCCCTCGGCTGGAAGAGCGGCCGGGTCACCCGCCAGGTCGTCGGCGAGGCCCTCGTCAACGGCGTCATCGGCGGCGCCCTCGGCATCGCGATCGGCCTCGCCGGAGCGTACGCCATCACCGCCGCGAGCCCGACCCTCACCGCCGAACTCGGTGCGAGCGGCGGCGGGTTCGGCGGCGGACGCGGCGGCGGCATGGTCATCGGCGGAGGCCCCGGCGGCCCCGGCGGAGCCCGTACGGCCGTCGGCAAGACCGTCGACATCGCCCTCACCGCCCCCGTCGGCGTCACCACCGTGGGTCTCGCCGTCCTCCTCGCCCTCGGCGGCGGACTCGTCGCGGGCGCCTTCGGCGCCTGGCGTGCCTCGCGGCTGAGCCCCGCCGACGCGCTGCGCCGCATCGAGTAGCCGACCGCCCCCATTCGCTCACGGACCACAGGAGTCCCACCATGTACGAACTCATCGGCGTCACCAAGCAGTACCGGCGGGGACAGCAGAGAGTCGACGCACTCGCCGGGATCGACCTCACCCTCGCCCAAGGGGACCGGCTCGTCATCCAGGGCCCCACGGGCGGCGGCAAGTCGACCCTCCTCCAGATGCTCGGCGGCCTCGACCGTCCCACCTCGGGGCAGGTCCTCCTCGACGGCACCGACCTGGCCGCGCTCTCCGAACGCCGGCTGACGGCCGTACGCGGCCAGACCATCGGCTTCGTCTTCCAGAGCTTCAACCTCATCCCCACGCTCACCGCCCAGGAGAACGTGGAGACCGCGCTCGTCCCGCTCGGCGTCAAGGCCGCCGAGCGACGCACCCGGGCCGCCGAGGCACTGGAGTCGGTCGGCCTGGGCGAGCGCCTCGGGCACCTGCCGTCCGAGCTCTCCGGCGGCCAGCAGCAGCGCGTGGCCATCGCCCGCGCCCTCGTGAAGCGGCCGAAGGTGCTCCTCGCCGACGAACCCACCGGCAACCTCGACGAGTCGATGCGCGACGAGATCGTGGACCTGCTCGAAGGGCTCTGCGACGAGCACGGGCTGACCTTCGTCATGGTCACCCACGACAGTGCCGTCGCCCGCCGCGCCCCGCGCCTGGCCACGATCCGGAAGGGCCGGATCACGATCAAGGAGAACGGGCGGGTGGAGGCCTAGGGCCTTGTCCTACACGGACACGCCGTGGCCGCGCAGATAGGCCAGCGGGTCGATGTCCGAGCCGAAGTACGGCGTGGCCCGCACCTCGAAGTGCAGGTGCGGGCCCGTCACCCGCCCCGTCGCCCCCGACCGCGCGATCCGCTGCCCGCCGTACACGCTCTGCCCCACCGACACGTCGATACGGGAGAGGTGGGCGTACTGGGTGTGGCGGCCGTCCGGGTGACGGATCACCACCTCGTAGCCGTACGCGCGTCCGTACCCGGCCGTCACCACCCGGCCGGGACCCGCCGCGCGGACCGCCGTACCGGACGGCACCGCGAAGTCCTGCCCCGTGTGGTAGCCCTTCGACCAGGGACCCGGCTGCCCGTAGTACCCCGTGAAGACGTACGAGGAGACCGGCGCCGTCCAGCCCCGTGAGGGGGACGGGGCAGGGGTGGACGGCTGCGAGGGGCGGCCCGTCCGCTGCTCGTACTTCCAGGCGTGGCTGGTCCAGTACCAGTGGCCGTGCGACTGGTACCAGTACACGCGGGACTGCTCGTCCCATCCCCGCCGGCCGTGGAAGACCGGCTCACCGGTGCGGCCGGCGCGCGTCTGCCGCTGTTTCGCGCCGCCCGAGGCTTTGGTGCGCTGCTGGTACACGGCGTGGTGACTGGTCCAGCGCCACTCGCCCGCCGCGTTCCGGAACCAGTACCTGGAGCCGTCCCAGCCTGCGTGCGCCGGGGCGGGTTCGGCCGCGGCCGGTCCCGCGCCCGCGCCGGTCAGGGCGACCACGCCCACGGTCGCGACGACCGCGCGGCGCACGCCGTGCAGGGCGCGCTGCCCGCCACCCGGCGCCCGGCCGGAACGGGCGGCCTCGGCGCAGCCCGCGCACGCGCAGTCCGGGGGCATCTCGTCGGCGAACGCGGGGACGTCGAACTCGGGGTCGGGGGTGCTTCGGCGCACGGTGCTCCTCACTCCTGGTGGTTCGGTTCGGCCGGACCGCCGCTCCGGGTGCAGAAGGCCACGGTCAAGTCCTTTACCAGGGCCTGGCGTTCGAAGTCGTCGAGTTCGACGAGCCCCCGCGTGGTCAGCCGGGTGACGGTGTCGTCCACGGCGTCGATCACGCCGGTCAGGACCGAGTCCCGGTGCTTGGCGTCCAGGGCGGCGATCTGGCGGCGGCGCATGGCGGCGGCGACCTCGGGGGCGTACTCGATGCGGGTCGGCTGGGCGGAGAAGACGGCGATGCCGACCGGCCGGCACTCGGCGGCGAGCATCCGGGTCAGCGCGTCGCCGACC
>NZ_MWIG01000397.1:0-7216 GCF_002156145.1 Streptomyces sp. NRRL B-24572
GCCTTCTACGCCGTCGCCGATCAGCTGGCGCTCGGCGACGGCGTAGAAGGCGAGGGCGGGGATCATCGCGAGCACGATGTAGGCGAGGACGAGCGCGTAGTCGGTCGAGTACTGGCCCTGGAACTGCTGGACGCCGACCGGGATCGTCTGCCATTTCGGGTCGTTGAACACCAGCAGCGGAAGGAAGAAGTTGTTCCAGCTCGCGACGACCGCGAGCACCGAGACCGTGCCGAGCGCCGGACGCGCCATCGGCAGCAGGATCTGCCAGAAGAAGCGGAACTTGCCGCAGCCGTCCATGGTGGCGGCCTCCTCGATCTCCGCCGGGACGGTCCGGAAGAAACCGCGCAGGATCACGATCGTCATGGGGAGCCCGAAAGCCGCCTGCGGGAGGATCACTCCGAGCGGGTTGTCGAGCAGGCCGAAGGTGCGCAGCATGAGGAAGAGCGGCAGGACGGCCACGGCGAACGGGAACATCAGCCCGATCGTGAAGAGCGTGTAGAACAACTCCCTGCCCCGGAAGGCGTATCGGGCCAGGACGAACGCCGCCATCGCGGAGGCCACCACCGTGCAGACCGTCGTGCCGATCGCGATGCCCGCGCTGTTGGCGATCTGCCGCCAGAACATGCCGTCGCCGAGAATGCCGGTGTAATTGGCGATCTTCCACTGCTCCGGCAGCCCGAACGGGTTGTTCGTCAGTTCCGCGGTGCTCTTGAAACCGGAGATGACCGCGTAGAGCAGCGGTACGGCGACGAACGCGGCGATCAGCCAGACCACGGCGTGCAGCGAGAGGCCTCGTACCGTCCGACGGGCGTTCATCGGTCACCTCCCGAGGTGACGGCGCCGCTCAGGTCACGGCGGAGCACGTACCGCTGGTAGAAGAGGGAGAAGACGAGGCTGATCATGAACAGCACCACGCTGATCGCGCTGGCGTAGCCGACCTGGTACCGCTTGAACCCGAACTGGAACATCGCGATGGCCATCGTCTCGGAGGAGTGGTTGGGCCCGCCGGCCGTCATGACCCAGACGAGGTCGAAGAGCTGGATGGACCCGATGATCGACAGGAAGACGCTGATCCGGATCGTCGGCCCGAGCAGCGGCAGCGTGATGTGCCGGAAGCGCTGCCAGGCGCCGGCTCCGTCGATGGAGGCGGCTTCGAGGATCTCGGACGGGATGCCCTGCAGCCCGGCGAGGAACAGCATCATGTGGAAGCCGAAGTACTTCCAGATCATGACGACGAACAGGGTCGGCATGACCGTCGAGGGATCGGCGAGCCACTTGCCCTGGAGGCCCTCGAGGCCGAAGAAGCCGGCGATGTGGTCGGCCATGCCGGCGCCGGGCAGGAAGATCATCGTGAAGAGGACCGCCGTGACGACCTCGGAGAGGATGTACGGCGCGAAGAACAGCATCCGGTAGACGGCCCGGCCGCGGAGCCTCTGGTTGAGCAGGACCGCGGTGAACAGGGCGAACGGCAGCTGCACCAGGACCGACAGGAGGATCAGGTACAGCCCGCGCCCCAGGTCGCCGAGGAAGACCTGGTCGTCGAAGAGCTTGGTGTAGTTCCCGAAGCCGACGAAGTCGTCCATGGGGCCGATGCCGCCCCATTTGAAGAAGCCGGTCCAGACGGCGACGACGATCGGGGCGAGGACGAAGACGAGGAAGAGGACCAGGGCCGGTACGAGGAACCAGGCGACCGACGCCCAGGCACCCCACCGGCTCAGGCGTGAGCGGGCGGGAGGCGGCGCGGGCGTCGCCACGGACTCCTCCGTCCGTTCCTCGGTCAGGGTGGACACGGAGCTAGGCACTCTTCGCAGCCTCGGTGATCGACGCCGTGACCTGCTCGGGGGTCTTCTTGCCCGCTATGAGGTCGGCGACGCTGTCGTTGACCTCCTGGCCGACCGCCGGCGGGTACGCCTGGTCGAGGAAGAGCTGGAAGCCCGTCGCCTTGACCAGGCTCTCGGCCACCACCTTCTTGTTGGCATCGGCGAGTCGGCTCTCCGCGCCCTTGACCACCGGCAGGTAGCCGTTGGAGGCGAGCAGCTTGGACTCGTTGTCCAGGACGAAGAACTTCAGGAAGTCCAGGGCCTCCTTCGGGGCGCCCTTGCGCAGCGCGAAGCCGCCGCCACCGCCGAAGACCTCGGTCGCCTGCCCCACACCGCCGTCGACCGTCGGGAAGGGGAAGAAGCCCAGGTCCGCCCCGAGGTCGGCGCCCGCGTCCTTCTGCACCGACGGTCCCCACTGCCCCATCAGCTCCATGGCGGCCTTGCCGTTGCCCACGGTCGCGGCCTGGCCGCCCGGGGTGGCGTAGCCGGCGCCGAGGAAGCCCGGCTGGAACGGCTGGAGGTCGACGAGTTCCTTGAGGTGGACGCCCGCCTTGACGAAGCCGGGGTCGGTGAAGTCCTTGGTGGTCGCGGCCTTCTGCAGGGCGGGGAGGCCGGCGACGCGCATCGCGAGGTAGGCCCAGTAGTAGTGGCCGGGCCACTTCTCCTTGCCGGCGAGGGCGATCGGGGTGATGCCCGCGGCCTTGAGCTTCTTCACGTCGGCGAGGAACGCGGCCCAGGTGGTCGGCGGAGTGGTGATGCCGGCCTTGGCGAAGAGCTTCTTGTTGTACCAGAAGCCGACCATGCCGATGTCGTACGGAACTCCGTAGGTGCGGCCGTCGATCTGGTAGGCCGAGAGCGAGACCGGGGTGAGCTGCGACGACCAGTCCATGAGGTCGGTGAGGTCCTCGACGAGCCCCGCGTCGACCTGCTGCTGGAGCACGCCGCCGCCCCATGTCTGGTAGACGTCGGGGAGCTTGCCCGAGGACGTGGTGGCGGTCAGCTTGGACTTGAACGCCTCGTTCTCCAGCGAGGTCGTGTTGATCGCGATCTTCGGGTGCGCCTTCGTGAACGCCGTGGAGATCTCCGGGAAGAGGGACTTCCCCGGCTCCGTGGTGGCGATGTTCCACCAGTCGAACGTCACCTTGCCGTCGGCCGCCGCCCCGCCGCCCGATCCGCCGGACCCGCAGGCCGCCGTCAGGGGGACGGACAGTGCGGTCAAGCCCACGAGCGCCAGGAAGCTGCGTCGGCTCGGGGTGGTGCTGGCCATGGGACCTCCGTGAGGGGGATACGCTCGAAAACTTTTCGAAACACTCTCGAATTACGTGGTGCCACAACCTAGGAACGACGGACACCACGGTCAAGACTTCTCACCGATTTATCTCGGAAACCTGGTTGCAACACAGGTCTTGACAAGCCGTCACGCCGCCCAGAAACTCTTCGAAAGTTTGCGAAACATGTCGTCGACCGACGGCGTCGAAAAGGAGAGAAGTTGAGCGAGCAGCGTGCGACTCTGGCCGTCATCGCCGCGGAGGCGGGGGTCTCCCAGGCCACCGTCTCCAAGGTGATCAACGGCCGCTCCGACGTCGCGCCCTCGACCCGCGAGCGGATCGAGGGCCTGCTGCGGTCGCACAACTACCTCCAGCCCGGTCGGCAGAACCGGGCCCGCAGATCGGGCCTCGTCGACCTGATCATCGGCGGCCTGGACAGCGCCTGGGCGGTCGAGATCCTGCGCGGCGTCGAGGCCGAGTGCGCCCAGCGGGGCGTCGGCACCGTCGTGTCGCTCGTCCCGCCCGGCGAGGCCACGCCGTCGAGCTGGTCCGCGCTGCCGGTCCAGCACCACAGCGACGGCGTCATCCTCGTCACCGCCTCGGTCACCGAGGCGCAGCGCGCCCAGGTCGAGCGGGGCGGGGTGGCGCTGGTCGTCATCGACCCGATCGACCTGCCGGACAACGGTGTCCCCAGCATCGGCGCGACCAACTGGGCCGGCGGCCTCGCCGCCACCGAACACCTGCTGGAGCTGGGGCATCGCCGTATCGCCGCGATCGGCGGGCGCAAGGAGATGCTCTGCAGCCAGGCCCGCATCGACGGCTACCGGGCCGCCCTGGAGCGGGCCGGGATCGAGGTCGACCGCGACCTCATCCGCTTCGGCGACTTCCAGCACGAGGGCGGATTCCGGTGCGCGCAGGAGCTCCTCGCCCTGCCCGAGCCGCCGACCGCCATCTTCGCGGGCAGCGACCAACAGGCGATGGGGGTCTACGAGGCCGCCCGGCAGAGCGGACTGAGCATCCCGCGGGACCTCAGCGTGGTCGGCTTCGACGACCTGCCGATGTGCGATTGGCTGTCACCGCCGCTGACGACGGTGCGTCAGCCGCTGGAGGAGATGGGCCGGCTCGCCGCCCGCGCCCTGTTCCAGCTTCTGGAGGACCAGCCCCTGGTCAGCCCCCGGATGGAGCTCTCGACCGAACTGAAGGTCCGCGTCTCCACCGCCCCGCCCCGTCTCTAGGAGAAGAAGAACCCCGTGAGTGAGCCCTGGCGTGACCCCCTCCTGCCCGCTTCCGTGCGCGTCGCCGATCTGCTGAGTCGGATGACGCTGGAGGAGAAGGCGGGTCAACTCGCCGGCTTCTGGGCCCTGCCGTCCGATCCCGGAGCGCCGGTGGCGCCGATGGAGGACGACTCCGGCGAACCGGCGCCCGGCCTCGACGACATCATCGGGCAGGGTCTCGGCCAGCTCACCCGGGTCTACGGGACGGCGCCGATCGCCGCGGAGACCGGGATGGAGCGGCTCGCCGCGCTCCAGACGCAGGTGACGGAGGCCGGCCGGTTCGGCATTCCGGCCCTCGCTCACGAGGAGTGCCTGACCGGGTTCATGACGCTCGGGGCCACGGTCTTCCCCGGGCCGCTCGCCTGGGGCGCGTCCTTCGACCCCGGCCTCGTGCGGCGGATGGCCGCCGCCATCGGCGACGGGATGCGACGGGTCGGCGTCCACCAGGGGCTCGCTCCGGTGCTCGACGTGGTCCGCGACTACCGGTGGGGCCGTACCGAGGAGTGCATCGGCGAGGACCCGTATCTCGTCGGCGCGATCGGCACCGCGTACGTCCAGGGTCTGGAAGGCGCGGGCATCGTGGCGACGCTCAAGCACTTCGCCGGGTACTCGTCCTCGCGCGGCGGCCGGAACATGGCCCCGGTCGCCGTGGGGCCGCGCGAGTTCGCCGACGTGCTGGTCGAGCCCTTCGTCCGGGCGCTGCGCGAGGGAGGCGCCCGGTCGGTGATGAACAGTTACACCGATGTGGACGGCGTCCCCGTCGCCGCCGACGAACGCCTCCTCACCGGACTGCTCAGGGACGAGCTCGGCTTCGACGGCACCGTCGTCGCCGACTACTACGCGGTCTCCTTCCTGGAGTCCCGGCATGGCGTCGCCGGATCGCGGGGCGCGGCCGGCGCGCTGGCGCTGACCGCCGGGATCGACGTCGAACTGCCCACGGCCCGCTGCTACGGCGAGCCGCTGACCGCACTCGTACGGTCGGGAGACGTGTCCGAGGCGCTCGTCGACCGGGCGGCGGAGCGGGTGCTCCTGCAGAAGGCCGAACTCGGCTTGCTCGATCCCGGATGGGAACCCCTCAAGCCCGGGCCGATCGACCTCGACCCGCCGGAGAACCGGGACCTCGCCAGACTCATCGCCGAACGGTCCACCGTCCTGCTCTCCAACGACGGCATCCTGCCGCTGCGGCCGTGCCGGATCTCGGTCACCGGGCCGTACGTGGACGACCCCCACTCCTTCCTCGGCTGCTACTCCTTCCCCAACCACGTCGCGCTGCCCGGCGATCCCGGCGTGGAGATCCCGACGCTCGGCGAGGCGCTCACCGCCGCCGGGTTCACGGTCACCGACGACGCACCGGACGTGAACGTGCTCGTCCTCGGCGACCGGGCCGGCATGTTCGGCCGGGGCACCTCGGGAGAGGGCTGCGACGCCGCGACCCTCGACCTCCCCGGCGACCAGGCCGCGCTCGCCGCCGCGGTCCTCGACTCCGGGGTGCCGACCGTCCTGGTCCTCGTCTCCGGACGGCCGTACGCCCTCGGCTCGCTCGCCGAGCGCGCGGCGGCCGTCGTCCAGGCCTTCTTCCCCGGCGAGGAGGGCGGAACGGCGCTGGCCCGGATCATCAGCGGGACCGCGGAGCCGGGCGGCCGGCTCCCCGTCTCCCTCCCCCGCCAGGTCGGCGGACAGCCCGGCACCTACCTGCACTCCACGCTGGGCGGGCGCACCGACTGGAGCTCGGTGGACCCGACGCCGCTGTTCCCGTTCGGACACGGGCTGACCTGGACCAGCTTCGCGTACACGGATCTGACCGTGGACCCCTCCGCCCCGACGGACGGATCCGTGTCCGTCGGGGTGACCGTGCGCAACGTCGGCGAGGTGGCCGGGACCGAGGTGGTGCAGCTGTACCTCTCCGACCCCGAGGCGTCCGTCGTCCGGCCGCTGCGGTGGCTCGCCGGATTCGGCAGGGTCGAGCTGCAGCCGGGCGCGGCCGCCCGGGTCACCTTCTCCGTCCACGCCGACCGGACCTCGTTCACCGGACTCGACCTGCGCAGAAGAGTGGAACCCGGGGAGATCGGCGTGGCCGTCGGACGGTCCAGCGGCGATCTTCCGCTCCAGGGCTCCTTCACCCTGCACGGCCCCGTACGCCACCCGGCGGCCGACCGAGTGCTGTCCGTGCCGGTCGAGATCGGCCCGGTGATCTCATGAGCACGCCGTTCGGTGATCCCGTGCTCCCCGGGTTCCGGCCCGACCCGTCCGTCTGCCGGGTGGGGGCGGACTACTACCTGGTGACGTCCAGCTTCGAATGGTTCCCGGGCCTTCCGGTGTTCCACAGCCGCGATCTCGTGAACTGGCGGCGCCTCGGCTCCGCGCTCGACCGGCCGTCCCAGCTCGACCTCGACGGATGCGAGCCTTCCCGGGGCCTGTTCGCACCGACGATCCGGCACCATGACGGGGTCTTCCATCTCGTCTGCACGCTGATGGACGGCCCCGGCCATTTCGTCGTCACGGCGACCGACCCGGCGGGACCGTGGTCGGAGCCGCACTGGCTGGAGGGCGAGGGCTTCGACCCGTCGCTGTTCTTCGACGACGGGCCGGACGACGGGGACGGCCGGGCCTGGTTCACCGCCTCCCGTGTGGTGGACGAGGCCGCCGGCCACACCGAGATCTGGATGCGCGAATACCTTCCCCACGAGCGACGGCTCACGGGACCCGAGTACGTCCTGTGGTCAGGAAGCCGGCCGGGCGCCCGATGGTCGGAAGCTCCACATCTCTACAAGATCGACGGCAGCTATCTTCTGCTCACCGCCGAGGGCGGCACCGCTGAGGACCACAGCGTGGTGGCCGCCCTCGGCGGTGAGCA
>NZ_MWIG01000398.1:0-4358 GCF_002156145.1 Streptomyces sp. NRRL B-24572
CGCGCGCGGCCCGTCGCCCGGGCCTGCGCTCCTGTCTCCCCCCGCTCCAGCCCGGCCGCCGGCCGCACGCCTACGGCTCGGGTTGATGGGTGACGAACCACGATGCGGCCGAGGCGGTACGCGAGTGCGGCTCAAGACGATGCCTCCGGCGGGGGCGCTCAGGCTCCGGGATGGAGGGGGCTCGTGGGCGTCTGCCGGCAGGGTCGTAGTGGAGGTGGGGGCTCCCGTCCCGTCTGCCGTCGACCCAGGCAGACCCGCGCCTGCTCCACGGTGTGTGGGTCGACGGCAGACGGGACGGGAGCAGGACGCACTATGGCGGCGGCCGTCCCACAGCCGCCCGCAACCCCATGGGCCAATGTGAAACGTTCTGCCCCCAGCCCTTGCTGAATCGTCATAAAAGGGACACATTCACAGCCTGCGCCTCCTTCAGAACCCGAACCGTTTCGGATCAATACAAAGGAGATGCCGGCGGTTCGGAACCGTCCGTGCCCACAGGGAATGGCCCTCGCAGCTCCTCGCTGCGGGGCCTTTGGTGGTAGTGGCTGACGGCGGTCCCGCTCGGGGCTTCGGCGGTGCGTCTTGCTCTCGGTCCGCAGGGTGTCGCCCCGGACCTGGTGGGCCGGGGCGATCGGCTCTAGCGGACGACGACGTTGTGGGCCGGGATGATCGTGGGCTGTACGTCGGCGTGGCCGAGGTCGGTCAGGATCGGGCCGAAGGTCTTCGCGTGGGTTTCGAGGGCCTCCATGCTCTCCCAGACCTCGGTGACGCGGAATCCTCCGTCGACCGGGCCCGCCGCGTGGGAGATGAGGCCTGGGTTCGGCAGGTCCGCGAACTGTGTGAAGCCCTGTCCATCGGTCACGCGGTCGATGACCGCGTCGTAGAGCTCCTGTCCGGCGTCGGGGAACTCGAAGGTGACGATGATGGCCATGTGGATGCCCCTCTCTCGGTCCGCCGCGTGGCTGCGGCAACGCCCGCGAGCCTAGCCGTAAGTAATCGACCGAGTTCTCAGAGTGAGGGGATGCCCCTCTGGCGGGTGATGTTGCGACTCGTGTGGCGAGTTGCCGCTGTCGGACGTAAGGGTTGTCTTTTTGGTGGGGTCGGTGAGGGCGTGGACGGGTGGGGCGGGTGTGATCGGATGAGGGGATGAGCACTCTGTACTTGTTTGCCGGCGCCGCCGAACCCGTCTTCGATATCGCCCGTGTCATCGAGGGCGCACAGGCCGACGGATGGGACGTCTGTCTTGGGCTCACCCCTACGGCGGCCCGTTGGCTCGCCGGGTCGCTCGACGGGCTCGCCGTGCTCACCGGGCATCCCGTGCGCTGGGACTACGAACTGCCCGGTGAGCCGGGCGCGTGGCCGGAGGCCTCGGCGGTTCTCGTCGCGCCGGCCACCTTCAACACGGTCAACCAGTGGGCGCTCGGGATCGTGGACGAGTTCGTCGTCGGGGTGGCCGCGGAAGGGATCGGCAAGGGGATCCCCATGGTGGCCGTGCCGTGTCTGAGTGCCGCCTACGCCCAGCACCCGCAGTTCGAGCGGTCCGTGGAGACGCTGCGCGGGGTCGGGGTCTCGGTGTTGTACGGGGAGGGCGAGCCGGAGTGGGGGGACGCGGCGCGTTTTCCGTGGCGGTCCGCTCTCGATGCCGTGCGCGAGCGGGTCGTGGTCGGCTGAGAGTTGACGTGCACTCGTCCTTGCGGGTGTACTCCCGGCATGGCTGAGCTGGGGGACGCGCCCGAACCAGGGGTGCAGAGCGGTGAGATGACGCCGCAGCGGTACATCGAGACCAGGCTCGCGCAGTACCAGGGCTGGTACGACACCAAGGCGACCCGGATGAAGGCGATGCATCTGCGGATGCGGACCGTGTCCGTCGTCGGCGGGGCGCTGGTCCCGGTGTTCGTGAATCTGGACCAGGGGTTCGCCCGGGTCACCGCCACGGTGCTGAGCGTCGTGGTCCTCGCCGCCGTGTCGTTGGAGAGCGTCTACCGCTATCGGGAGCAGTGGAAGAACTACCGGTCCACCGAGCAGCTCCTCGGGCACGAGCGCGTCTACTTCGAGACCAAGGTCGGGCCGTACCACGGCCTGGGCAGGCGCGAGGCGTTCTCCGTTCTCGTCGCCCGCGTCGAGAAGGCCATCGCCAACGAGAACTCCGCGACCCTGAACGTCATGACCCTCGGCGGTCAGGTCAACTCCGATGTGCAGCAGCCGCAGCGCGGTGGCGGAGGCGGAGGCGGCGGTGGCGGGAGTGAGAGTGAGAGTGGGGTTCCTGCTGCTCGGGAGGAGAGCGAGGCCTCCTGAGCAGCAGGCCTGTGGGGCCCGGGGGCCGTCAGGCGCGGTGACCCGTCAGCACCACTTGTAGTCGACCCGCGTCGAGTTGTACGCGCACGTGTCGACGCTCGTGCCGTTCGACCGGCGCAGCGTCGCCGTGTCCTTGTCGTTGTTCCAGACGTACGCGGCACGGTTCTGGTACACGTTCGCGGAGGTGTTCGTGCCGCGGCCCGTGCGGACCGTCACGATCTTGCCCGCGCCGAGCGTGAAGCTGCCGAAGGTGTACTTGTGGCTCGCCGCGTCCGTCAGCGTCCAGCCCCGCAGGTTGACCGCCGAACCGGTCGTGTTGCGTATCTGGACGTACTCGGCGTTCAGGCTGCTGTTGGACCGGTTGTCCGTGCCCGGGCTGTCGTAGTAGATCTTGTAGAGGTGGACCGAGCCGGCGGCCTGCGCCTGCGAAGGAAGCAGCAGGATGCCGGAGGCGGCGGCCGCGGCCACGGCCGCGAGCGTGCGTACGCGAAGCATGAATGTCCCTCAGTTCTCTGCCGGGAGCCCGCCGATGGGCCCCGGCGGGCACACAGAATACGCACGCTCTTCACCTTTCCTGCACAAGTTCCGGCCAGTTG
Source organism: Streptomyces sp. NRRL B-24572 (assembly GCF_002156145.1). Classification (NCBI taxonomy): domain Bacteria; kingdom Bacillati; phylum Actinomycetota; class Actinomycetes; order Kitasatosporales; family Streptomycetaceae; genus Streptomyces; species Streptomyces sp. NRRL B-24572. The sequence goes on from NZ_MWIG01000398.1 coordinate 2,889, forward strand.
TCGGAAGCTCGGCCTAGACTCGGCGCATGGGCAGCGACTCGTTGCGGATCACCGTCCTCGGGTCCGCCACCCCCTTCCCCCGGCCGGGCAACGCCTGCTCCGGCTACCTCGTCGAGGGCGGCGGCGTCCGCCTCTGGGTGGACGCCGGGACCGGCACCCTCGCCGAGCTCCAGCGGTACGTGGCGCTCGGCGAGGTCGACGCCGTGTGGATCTCCCACCTCCACGCCGACCACAGTGCCGATCTCCTCACCTACTATTACGGGCTGTTGTACGCCGGGCTCGACGTTCCGCTGCCCGTGCCCCTCTTCGGCCCGCCCGGCATCGCCGATCGCCTCGCCGCCTTCCTGACGAACGGACCCGACCGCAGTCCCGTCGAAAAGGCCTTCGGCGTGCAGGAGTTGCACGACGGACACGTCGTACGCGTCGGGGGGCTCACCCTCCGGTCCCGCGCCGTCGACCACGGCGGTCTGCCCGCCTTCGCCCTGCGCGTGGAGGACGAGGGAGGGGCCTCCCTCGTGTACTCCGGGGACTGTGAGCCGTGTTCCTCCCTCGTCGAACTCGCCCTCGGATGCGATCTGTTCCTCTGCGAGGCCGACGGGTGCGTGCCCGGGCACCACTCGGCAGCCCAGGCCGGACGCAGTGCCGCCGAAGCCCGCGCCGGCCGCCTCGTCGTGACCCACGTCGGCCCGGGGACCGACCCGGCGGACGCCGTCGCCCGGGCCGCCGCCGAGTTCCCCGGCGACGTCGTCCACGCCGACCCCGGCATGCGGTTCGAGGCCGTTGCTACGCGTCGAAGTCGTACTCCAGGACGTACGACGACGAGTCCAACGTCATCTCGTTGAGCTCCACCGCCATCCCCGGTCCCGTGAACGCCGTGCGGCCGATGAGGACCACCGGCGTCCCGAACTCCAGGGACAACCGGTCCGACTCCTCCGCCGTCGGCATCCGGCAGCGGATCTCCTCCCGGAACCGCACCGGCCGGTGTCCCAGCTCCGTGAGCCGCGCGTAGGTGCCGCCGGGACCCGTGTCCGGTTCGGTGATCGGCGTACCCCGTACCAGCTCGGCCGAGAGGTACGAGACCGAGAGCAGCACCGGCTTCGAGTCGAGCACGAAGCGGCGGCTGCGGACGCAGACCGGCGCCCCGGGCGCCAGGTTCAGCATCTCCGCGACCCGGTCGCCGGCCTCCGTCTCGCCCACCTCGACCTGGTCGACGACCAGCTCCCGGTCCTCGATGTCCGCCGACCAGACCGAGCGGCCGCTGCCCCACTGCTCCCCGGCCAGCCGCGGGATGCCCCGGCGGCGCAGCGGGCGGAAGGCCCGGACGAAGACCCCGGCACCCTTGCGCGCCTCGGTGAGCCCTTCCGTACGCAGCACGGAGAGGGCCTGGCGAGCAGTCATGCGGGCCACATCGTAGGTCGTCATGAGGTCGTTCTCGCCGGGGAGACGATCGCCCGGCGCGAACGACCTCAT
>NZ_MWIG01000399.1:0-10557 GCF_002156145.1 Streptomyces sp. NRRL B-24572
ACGCCGCCGCGCTGGTGGATCCGAGGCACCGCCGGGCCGTGCGTCGGGCGGCCCGGCTGCGGGAGGTCGCGGCCCTCGTGGCCCGGGACCACCGGAAGGCCGTGGAAGCGGTCCGTACGGCGTGGGCCCCCTCGCTCCGGGCACAGGTGGACGAGGAACTGGCCCTGATGCCCGTGACACGACTCAGGCGGGTGGCCGGAAAGGCCTTTCCCGCCGGGGAGTTGGCCGAGCACGGCGTCCGCACCGTACGGGACGTGCTCGACGCCCACGAGTGGGGCCTCGAACACGCCGGGGTGCCACGGCACACCGCGGGGCCGGCGGTCGCCGCCGCGCGGAGGATCGCCCAGGAACGGGCCAGGGCCGTGACGGTACGGATCGAGGCGGACCGGCCGGAGCCGCACACCACGGCGGTGCTCGCCGCCCTCCGGGTCCTGGTGGAGGCCGGGCCGCGGGCGAAGGACGCGGCGGAGCGGGGCGCGGCCCTGGCCGCGCGCCTGGACGCGCTGCTCGCCGACGCGGCCCCCGCCGTCCGGATCCGTCCCCTGCTGACCGCCGGTCCGGACCGGCTCCGGCGCGCGAGGGCCGCCCTCGAGGCCCTGCACCCGCTGCTCGACCGGGCCGAAAGGGAAGGCCTCGTCGAGCGGTTCGCGCAGGCCTCCGTCGACCTGCTGCGCGGGCCGGACGCCGATCCCGCCGGCCTTGACGCCTGGGTCGACTTCGAGTCACGGCCCGAGAAGTACCAGGCCCTGCTCACGAAGTGCGCGGACCGGACCCTCACGTGGGCCGACTGACGGGCAGCCGCGGCCGCGCGCTCCGTCCGTCGTGAGGCTCAGCCGTGCTCCGGCCGAGCAGCGAGGTCGGACCCCAGGTCGAGCTGATCACGACCGGCCGCCGGTCGTCCCCCCGCGGTGAGGACCAGGTCGGGGGAGACGTCGCCGGGCTGCGGCCAGGGCAACACGCGGCAGCCGGAGTCGTGGAGCAGGTCGAGGACGCCGTCGTCGAAGGCGGAGGTGGGGTCGTACGCGAAGACGACGCTCACCCGGCTGTCGTCGCGCAGGACGGCGGGGAGGCACTCCAGGGCCCGGGTGGTGGAGACGACGGTCCGCGCGGCGACGACGAGCGTCCGCTCGCCGGGGAAGGTCCGCCACCGCTCGGCGCCCGGCCCGACGGGAACGTGGAGGGGCCGCTCGGCGTGCATGGCCGCCCCGCCCACATGCGCCCGGGTCACCCGCTCCGCGGCTCGCGGCTCGCGGCCATCGTCCGGTACCGCAATTCCTGGGGGAAGGCGATGGATCCGCGGCCCGGTTCCGGGCCGACCGCCGCCCTATCCGCTCGGCCCGGACTCCACCGGGAACGTCCCCGTCGTCACACGGACCCGGTCACCCCTCCTCGGCCTCCGGCTGGATTCCCGCGAGGAGGTTGAAGGCGCCGGTGAGGAGGTTGAGGGTGACGACGCCGACCACCTCGGCGATCACCCGGTCGCTCCAGCCGTGGGCCCGTACCTCGGCGACGTCCTCGTCGGAGAGGGCGCCGGGCTCCGCGAGGACCCGCAGCGCGAGGCCGATCAGGGCGGCCTCGCGGGGGTCGGTCGACGTGCCCTGACGGGCGAGTTCGAGGTCGGTCTCGGTCAGCCCCGCCGCACGGCCGGCCTCGCGGTGCGCCTCGCGGCAGGTGCCGCAGCCGATCCACTCCTGGACGGCGAGCGACAGCTTCTCGCTCAGGGCGCGGGGGATCTTCACCCGCTTCATGGCGCGCGACAGGCTGAGATAGCCGTCGAGCAGCGCCGGCGAGTGCGCCATCGTGGACACCATCTCGCCGACGGAGCCGTGTCGTTCGACGATGTCGGTGAGCAGTTCGCGTGCGCGGCCGGGTGCCTGCTCGGGGGCGAGCGCGGTCAGCCTTCTCGTGGTCATGGAACCCCTCCTCTGTATACCCTTGGGGGGTATGACGCGGGAGGGCGGGGAGACGTTCCCGGGGCTCAAGGGAAACCTGTGTCAGCAGGACGGCGTCAGCAGGACCGCGTCAGCCGTGACGGGCCGTGGAACACCCGGTCCGGCGCGTACTGCACCTCCACGGAGACCTTAGGGTGCGCGATCCGGCCGTCCCCGGCCTCCACGAGGGCGAAGTCCACGCCCCGGTGGGCCGGATCGAGCGCGAGCGCGGGCCCGACCGGCCCGCCGCCCACGATCAACACCTCGGTATCCAGGGCCCGCTGTCGGTTCGTCGCGGCCTCAGTTCCTTCCCCGTGCTCGAAGTCCTCGAAGTCCCTCGTGCTCGAAGCGCTCCGCGTACCACGCCATCAGTTCCGGCACCCGGTCCGGCACGCCCTCGCACGCGCGGGCCATCGCCGCCAGGTGCCGGAAGCGCATGGCGAAGCCGCGCCGGGCCACATCGGGGCGCGCGATGTACACGGGCGGCTCCTCCAGCTCGAAGGACGGGCCCGCCGTCCGCCCCCGCCACCCCGACTCCAGCGGCATCAGATGCTCGGCGAGCGGGCGCATCATGCCCGTCATCACGTCGATGGCGGCGTTCATCAGCTTCGAGCGCCGCAGGCTCGCGTCCGGGCTCTCCCCGAAGTGCTGGACGATCAGCTGGAGCATCACGAAGTAGCAGCGGTTGAACAGGCGCATGACCTCGCGCGCGTGCGGATCGCTCACCGCCGCCCGTCCGGGGTGGCCGGGATCGAGCGTCGGATTGCGCAGCGAGGGGTACGCGGGCTGCCACGGCGTCCCCGCGCCGCGCGGGCCGTCGGCGCGTTCCGTCATCAGCAGGTCCGCGAGCCGTACGAAGGTCTCGTGGTGGGACTCCGCGCCGGCCTTCTCCGCGTCCAGGACACCGCCCTCGCCCTGTTCGGTCACGAAGTCGACGGCGAACAGCGCGCTCGACAGGTCGTCCACCTCCAACTGGTAGTCCGGATGCAGGGCGTTGACCGTCTCCCCGAGGAACAGGTGGTGTTCGCCGCCGCCGCGCCCCCGGTCCACCATGAACAGGTCGGGCACCCGGGTCAGGCCCTCCCTGATGCCCGCGTACAGCTCGCTCGGCGAACCGAACGGACCGTGCCCGCCGCCGGCCTCCATACCGCCCGCGAGGCGTTCGGCCCCCGTGCCGCCCGCGAGCCGCTCCGGCCGCTCGATCGCGATGAACCGCTGGAGACTGCCCAGATGCAGCGGCTCCAGGGCGAAGTCCAGCGGCAGCGGGAGCCGGCCCGGCGCGCCGAAGTCGATCTCCGGGACGTGGAACGGCTCGCCCATCGCCATCAGGATGTTGTTGACGACCAGGAAATGGATCATCTCCTCCCGGGCCACGTCGAAGAGGCTGTCCCGCACGCCCTTGGCGAGGGTCTCCCCGCCGTCCCCGCACGCGAGCCGCAGCTGACGCGGCGTCCACACCCCGCTGCGCACGTACGCGAACCCCGTGCCGTGCGTGGGGACCGAGTACCCCGCGTAGAGGTACTGGAGCGAGGTCGCCAGCTCCACCGTGACGGCCTGCCACAGCGCCGCCCGCAGCTGCGCCCGCGTGGTGATCCGCGGATGTGCGCGGACCGGCGACGGCACCGCCGCCGGGGGCACGGCCGCCGCCGCGCCCTGCGCCCGCAGGTACGCGAGCAGGAGGCGCGCCTTCGGCAGGGAGAGGTCCCTGGTCGGCGGCATGTAGTACGTCCTGTCCTTGTTGGCCGGGTCGCACATCTGCCAGATGAGCTTCGCGTACGTCTCGACCTTGCAGCGGTCCGCCAGGCTGAACACCTCGTCCCGCATGAACGGGAACAGCTGCTCGTAGTACGCGAACACCTCGCGGTGCAGCAGCTCGAAGGTCACGTCCTCCTCGAGGACGGCGTCCAGGTGCCAGTCGTCGGGCAGGACCCGCACCGCCGCCGAACCCGCCCACGGCCAGAACCCCAGGGCGTCCCCGTGGTCGTAGCAGGCCCAGGCCGAGCCGGGGGCCGCCGGATCGGCGGGCGGAACCTCCTCGGGACCGGCCGCGAGCAGCAGCCTGGCCGTGCCGGCCCGCGCCCCGGAGACCGTGAACCGGCCGCGCCCGCGCGCGTCCGTCGCGATCCGGCAGGAGGAGGACCAGGTGTCCCCGGCCGCCCGGCCCGCCCGCAGCCGTACGATCTCCACGTCCCCGCAGCGGGCCTGCGGCGTCGAGGCCGCCGGATCGAGCGGCAGGGCACGGGGATTGGGGTACTGGCGGACGACGACCGCGTCGAGAGCCGCCGGCCGGCCCCGTACGAAGCTGCGGACCGGAACCTCCACCGCGTGCTCGTCGCCCCGCTCCGGGTCCGGGTGCTCCAGGATCAGGCAGGCCTCGTCGGTCAGGACGACCTCCTCGCGCTCCCGCAGCAGCACGGCTCCGGTTCCGCCCGGGTCCACCAGGACCAGGCCCTCCGTGTCCGCCCTCCGCACCGCCTCCTCCGAAGCCGCCGGTACGGTCACCACCTCGCCGCCGGGGAGCCCGCCCGGCAGCACCGCGACGGACAGGTCCGAACGGACGGTCCGCAGCTCCAGGGGCCCCGAAACACCCTCGCTGAAAGGCGAGTTGAACGTCACCTCCGTCGGGGAAACCCGTACCGTGCACGGCCCCGTACGGCCGCCCGGCCCGTACGGGACGAGCAGCCGGCCCGCCGGGTGCGTGCGCGGCTCGTCCGGGTGCCAGGGCGCGACGACACCCCGCAGGAGCCACCGTCCCGGCGCGTCCTCCCCGACCTCGGGGGACTCCTCCGGTCCGGGGGACTCCTCCAGGGTGAACTGGACGAGCAGACCGCCGCCTTCGGGAGCCTCGGCCGCCGCCCGCAGCGCGCGCACGGCGGGGGAGTCCGCCGCACCGTTCGGCCAGTCGAGCCCCTCGCCGGCCCCGACCGCGCACTGGTGGAGCGCCCGGCGCACCGGGGAGAAGCCGTGCCAGCGGGGCGGCATGAAGCCGGTCAGCCCCCCGGCGCACACGTACCCCGTATCGTGCGAACGCCCGTCACGGCCGAAGGCGAACCGACCGCCCATCAGCGTCGTCGTCCACGCGGACGCGGGGTCGACGTCGAAGACCCGGGGCCGGTTCACCGTCGTCCCCAGGTACGGGTTGTAGTGCCCCCACAGGTCGACGGCCCGCCCGACCACCGGGTCCGAGGTCTCCACGGCGCCGGCCGTCCGCTGCACCCCGGTCACCCGGGCCTCCACGACGAGATGGCCGTTCCCCGAGAAGTGCCCGCCGCACGAACCCCGTTCGGCCAGGTGCGCGTGGTACTCCTCGGCGGGCCCGGCCACCCCGAACGGGACGGGGACGCCGTCCTCCGCGCCCCGCAGCGCGGTGTTCCCGGCCAGGTCCACCAGGCCGCCGTGCGGGCCCGTGGGGAGCCGGGTCAGGGCCGTACCGGCGAAGTACAGCCGGGGAAGGTCGAACACGCTCATGCCATCGCCCCCGGTCCGGCCGCCGGTGCCACGCCCCGGCCCGGCGCGTGCGCGGCGATGAGGGACACCGCTTCGAGCGCCGACTCCACCGCCCCCTCGATCCAGGCGGGTTCGGCCGCGCAGTGCTCCCCGGCGAAGAACATCCGGTGCTGCGGCCGCACGGCCCGCCTCCGCTGCTCCTCGCAGGCGGCGGCGGACCGGCCCCAGCGGATCGTGCACCCGCCCGCCGTCCAGGGATGGTCGCCCCAGGCGAGGCTGGCCACACCCCGCACCATCCCGCGCCGCAGCAACTGCGGATGCATCCGCCCCAGCTCCTCCACCACCGTCCGGTGCCGCAGCGCGGGGGACATGCGGCCGAGGAGCTCGGCGTCCTCGCCGATCGTGTAGCTGGCGAGCAGCGCCGCGCCCCGCGCCGGGTCCGCCGCACCCTCCGGTTCGGCCGCCGGGTAGTACGTCTGCCGGATCCGGCCCCCGCTGAACGAGGCACCGCCCCGGATCCCCTCGCGCTCCCAGAACGGTTCGCGGCAGTGGACCGCCACCTTCGTCGCCGGGCAGTAGTCCACCTCCCGCACGACCGCGAGCTTGTCCTCGTCGAAGCCGGTCAGGGTCATCCCGCGCAGCACGGAGAACGGCACGGTGCACAGCACGTAGTCGCACCGCCGGACGGCGGCCGGGGTGCCGCGGCCCCCGAGCCGCACGCGGACGTGGTCGGCGGCCACCTCGAAGCCGGACACCCGCCGGCCCAGCCAGATCGGCCCCCGGATGCGGGCGGCGAGCCGCTGCGCGAGCTGGTCCATGCCGCAGGCGAGCCGGACCAGCCGAGGGCTCGTCTCGGTGAGGATGTCGTCGAGGAAGCCGTTGAGCCGCGTGCCGCAGCCCGCCCGGATCCCCGGGTGCGCCGCGAGGAGACCGTGTACATCGATCCGGTCCTTGGCGCTGCCGAGCAGGTACGGGGAGAGGTCGACGTCCTCGACCAGGTCGAGGAGGTGCCGGGCGAGGTCGGTGCGGAGCCCGTCCCGCAGCGCGGGCGGCGCGACGGCGTCGACGGCGGCCGCCAGCCACGCGCCGAACACCACGGTCTCCTCGCGGTACCGGTGACCCGGCAGCGAGGCCCGGACGTCGGCGACCAGCGCCCGGGGCGCGTCCCGGAGCCGTACGTGTCCGGTGCTCGTCGCGAGGTACGCGTTCTCCTCGGAGAGCAGCGTGGTGAACGGCCTGACCTGGTCGCCGAGGCCGAGGTGGTGCACGTAGTGCATGGTGCGGCGGTGCGCGGTGGGGATGCGCATGGCACCGAGCTCCACGAACGGGGCGCCCTCCGCCGGGCCGAAGCGGTGGGTGCGGACACGGCCCCCGAGCCTGCGGCTGCCTTCGACGACCTCGATCCGGAACCCGAGCCGCTCCAGCTCGTAGGCGGCGACGAGGCCGGCCATTCCGGCGCCGACGACGGTGACCGTGCTGTTGGCGCGGGTGCGCCGCCGGGCGCGCGGCACGGGAAGGGGCCGCCCGGGAAGGGGCTGCTCGGCGGTGAGGGTCTGCATGGCGGTCCGACTCTCGATCGTTCAGTGCGGGCGGTGCGGGCGGATCTTCTGGCGGGGGGCGAGCGCCGCGAGGTAGTCGCGGAGCAGGGCGGTGCGGGCGAGCGGGGCGACGAGGCCCACGTACCCGTCGGGCCGCACCAGGTACAGGCGGTCGGGGCGGCCGAGCCGCCCGGCTTCGATGCCGTCCCGGGGCGTCACGGGCAGGATCCGGACCGGGAGGGGGGAGCGGGCGCACGCCGCGCGCAGTGCGGCGAGCGTCCCGGGCGCGGCCCACTCGGCACGCAGGACCAGCGTCCACCGCTCGTACGCGAGGAGGGCGTGCAGCCGGCGGGCGACGGGACTTCCGGCGGCGGCGACCCTGACGTCCGGCATGCGGTCGCCCGCGCGCGGGCCGGAACGGCGGTGCAGGGCGGGGTGGTGCCGGGACAGCGCGCCGCCCCGGTGGTTGCGGCGCAGGTCGCTCAGGCGCAGGTCGAGCCGGCGCTGGAAGCCGCGCCGGGCGAGGGCGCCGGGCACCGTGGCGGTGAACGCCCGGTGGCCGAGCGGCGGCAGCGGCAGCTCCATGAAGTCGAACCGCATCTCGCGGACGTACCGCACCGCCATCCGCCGCTGTTCGTCGCAGTAGGTGTCCAGGAGCCCCTCGCCCGCCTGCCCGCGGTGCACGGCGGCGAGCTTCCAGGCGAGGTTGTGGGCGCCGAGGATGCCGACGTTCATGCCGTGGCCGCCGACCGGGGCCCAGGCGTGCGCCGCGTCCCCGGCGAGCAGCCCCCGCCCGTGGCGGAGCCGGGCGGCGACCCGGTCGCCGAACCGGGCCCGGTTCAGCCAGAGCGGCTCCGTCGTCTCGAGCCGGAGACCCGGGATCCGGGTGGTGTCCGCGACGAGGTCGCGGAGTTCGTCCACGGTGGGGGCGGCGGTCAGCGAGGGGTCGGGATCGTCGCGGAAGCAGAAGAAGCGGAAGCCGCCGCCGGGCAGCGGGAAGACGAGCAGCGAGCGGTGCGGGGCCAGGAAGATGTGCCCGCGGCCCGGCCGTTCGCCGAGCGGCCAGGTGGGGCGGGCGTTGCCCTGGACGACCTGGAGGCCGGTGCGGCGGCGGCCCTCGAAGGGGATGCCGAGCCGGTCCCTGACCACACTGGCGGTGCCCTCGCAGCCGACGATCCACGGAGCGGCGGCGGACTCGACCGTGCCGTCCCCGTGGCGCAGGGTGTACTCGGCCCGGTCCTCGTGGACCTTGAGGTCGGTCACCTCGGTGTTCCACTCGACACGGGTGCCGAGCCGGGCGAGTTCCCCGCAGAGGAGCCGTTCGATGTCGTGCTGTTCGATGGTGAGGGGGCGGGCGTGGGCGCAGAGCGCCCAGCCGGTGGTGAGTTCGCCGAGGAACCGGTCGCGCGCGTGGATGGTGACCGCCTCCAGCTCCACCCCGTGGCGCCGGAGGACCTCGCCGACCCCGAGGGAGTCGAGCGCCTCCCGGGCCCGCGCCCAGAGCACCAGGGCACGGGCCTCGTGCTTGGCGGCCGGAGCCCTGTCGACGATCCGCACCCGCAGTCCGAGCCGGCGCAGGGCGATCGCGAGCGTCAGCCCGACCGGCCCGGCCCCGACCACGCACACGTCCACGCCCTCGTCCTTGCCCGCGTCCACCCGGTCACCCGCTTCCCGCTCGCTCTCCCCGGCGTTCAGAGTGCGGGCGGAGGACCGGTGTCGACAGGGCGTGCGGCGGGGCGCTGGAATCACCACGACCAGGGAGTGTGACTACCTGTGCATCATCTGGTCCGTTTGGGTGACAACAGCGGAATTCGGTCGTCCGCAGGGGGTGACGAGGGGGTGGCTGGCCGGATCGTCATGCTCCGGAGGCCGCACCGCGGGGTGTCGGGCTCCGGCATTCCGCCCTTGAGGTGCTTCGCGCCCCTGCCCGGTGGCCAGTTCACGACAGCGGCGACGGTCCGCCCCGCCCCCGGGCGAACCGCCCGGGCGTGGTGCCCACGATCCGCTTGAACGAGCGGTTCAGATGCGACTGGTCGTAGAAGCCGGTCGCGGCCGCCACCTCGACCGGCGGCTGCCCGTCGAGCAGCAGACCGCGCGCCCGGCCGATCCGGCGGGCCGTCAGGTACTGGTGCGGTGCGATGCCGAAGGCGCCGCTGAACGCCCGTACGAGATGCGCGGGATGGGCGTGGAGCAGCAGGGCGGCCTCGTCCAGGGTCACGCCCTCGACGAGACGCGCGTCGAGGAGCTCCCGCAGACCGTGCGCCACCCCCGGATCGGCTCCACGCGCGGGCGTGACGAGTCCGGGCCGCAGATGGCCGCGCAGCCGGTCGCCGATGAGGGCGAGGCGGCTCTGCGCCTCCAGTTCGTCCCCCGGCTCCGCGAGCGCGGTGTGCAGCTGCCCGACGCGCCGCCGCAGCAGCGGGTCGGCCAGGTCGGGGGCGTCGACCGCAGGGCCGATGAGGCTCTCGTCCAGCTGGGTCAGGTCCAGATACAGGACCCGCTTCCGGAACCCGCCGGCGGTGGCGGGCGAGCCGTTGTGCGGGACCCCCGGCGGGAGCAGGGACACCGTGTCGTCGGGAGTGCCGCGCTCGTGCCGGTCGAGGTCGTAACGGACCGCGCCGTCGTCGACGATGAGCAGGGTCCACACGTCGTGGACGTGCATCGGATACGCGTGCTCGGTGAAGTGCGCGTGGAACACCTCCACGACACCCGGCACGTGCGGGCGCCACGCCGAGACCTCCTGCCGGGTCGCCGTACGGGCCGCCATGGAAGAAATGTACATGCCGCCGGTCGCGGCGACGGCGTCGGCGGGCGCGGTGGCCGGTCGGCTGAACGCGACCGGCCGCCCCCGGCCGTGACCGCCGGTCAGGCCCGCGGGGCGCGCGGCTCCAGCCGGAACTCGAAGCCGAGGGTGCCCGGGTCGAGCGCGGTCGCGCCGCCGTCGACGGTGAGCACCGCGCCGTTCACGAACGAGGCCGCGGGGGACAGCAGCCAGGCGACCGCCTCCGCGACCTCCTGCGGCTCACCGGGCCGCCCGGCGGGCAGGACCCGGGTCACCTCCTCGTACGCCGCCTCCAGACCGCCCCCGCCCAGGCCCGCCTCGGCGGCGAACCGGTTCATCCGGCGGTCCGCCATGTCGGTGCGCACCCAGCTCGGGCACACGGTGTTGGCGCGCAGCCCCGCGCTCCCGTAGTCGACCGCGAGCGAGCGGCACAGCTGGAGCAGCGCCGCCTTGGAGGTGGCGTAGGCGGCGTTCCCGACGCCGTTGCGCAGGGCCGACACCGAGGCCACCGCGACCACCGCGCCGCGGGCGTCGAGCAGGTGCGGGAGCGCGGCGCGCAGCAGCAGGAAAGGACCGGTGAGGTTGGTCCGCATGACCTCGTCCCAGTCCTCCGGGGTCACCTCGCCCACTCCGCCGCCCCGCCCGATGCCGGCGTTGAGCACCAGACCGTCGAGCCGCCCGTACGTGCCGACCACCGTCTCGACGAGCGAGGCCACCGCGGCGGGGTCCCCGATGTCCGACGGTACGGGCAGGGCGCCCGTCTCCTCGGCGACCAGGCGCAGCGGCTCGGGGCGGCGCCCGGACACCGCCACCTTGTGTCCCGCCCGGGCCAGCGACCGCGCGGTCGCTGGCCCGGGCG